>CALCJG010000236.1 GCA_937967705.1 uncultured Spirochaetia bacterium | reverse complement strand
GATATCCACTCGTGACTGGAGTTCAGACGTGTGCTCTTCCGATCTTGTTGATGACACCAAGGTCAGCAATAAGAAATTCGGTTTCACATGCCCCAAGTGCGGAACCAGTGTCATCATTGATAACCGGGTAATGGGAAAAGCCCCTGAAGAGAGCTTTCCCGGTGATGATTTCTTACAGGAGGATCTTCCCCCGAAAAAGGCCTTTCCGCGGGGGAAGAAAAGCGAGGAAGACCTGCTTTCAGCCGAAATGGATTCCTTTCTGGACGATTTTGAAGAACCGAAAAAGGACACCCCCGGGAAGGAGAAATCCGAAGCGTCTGTTCCCACCGATGACGAACTCATGAGCGTCCTGGACGAGATGGATGATCAGATTAAGGGTCCCGGCAAAAAGAAGGAAGAGCTCTCCATGGAGGAAGACTTTAATCTTCCAGAAATGGAAAAGGATGATATGGGTGATTTGACCCTGGATGACATACCGGTCGTACAACCTAAAAAAACCATCCCGACAGCGGGCAAATCCGGGGAACTGAGCGGCCTGGACGTGACTGATACGGAGCTCAAGGATCTCGAGGAGGATGAAACCCTCAGCATTGACGACTTTGAATTCTCAGATGAAATCAAGGAAGCCGGGAAGGGAAAACCTGTTGATGCTGTGGGGCACGAGGAAGAGGATCTCGTACTTGTGGGTGCCCGTGAAAAAGAGACTGTCGATCTTTCCGACGAATTGAATGCGGAAATCGGGGATTTTGATCTTCCCGCCCCTGGACCCTCAAGTGGAAAAACCCTGGGAGTGTCCTCCGGCAAGGGAAAGGCGCCGGATGATTTCACCGATATGGATTTTTTCGAAACCCCTGCCCGGGATGAGAAGAAAAAGCCGGCGGAGACCGAAGATTTCACCCCTCTGGAAGAGGATCTGGTACTGGATGATGCCCTTCTGGAGGAAGCGGCAGAGGACAAGAGCAAAGAGGAACCGCTTGCCTTCGAGGACTTTGACAAACCCGCCGTAGAAAAGGTCACAAGTGAAGATTTTGACATGCTGGAGGCTGAGGTTTCCGACCTGAGTATGGAAGAACCTCTCAAGGAAGAGAAGAGCCCCCTCAAGGGCGTGCAGGAAGAGGAAGACCTGGATGAGAGCATCACCATTGATCTCGATTCCCTGGACATACAGCTGGAAGAAGAGCCCGCCATCAAGGCGGAGGTGGAAGAGGTTACCGGCGACGAATTTATCAGCTTCAGTGACGAAACCGACCTGGAAACGGAGCCGGATAGAACAGGCAAAAAACTCGCAGCCGCACCCTCTGATGAGGAGATGGATGACGAGAACATCACCATCGATCTGGACACCCTGGATATCCCCCTTGAGGAAGCGGAGGAATTCAAGGAAGGCGAGAGCCTCGATGAAGACGAGCGCATCACCATTGAAGACGCCGGGTTGACCATTGACGAACTCTCTTCCGAGAAGGAGGAGTGGGAGGCCAAGAAAACCGTCGATGAAGAGAGCGAGGAAGATCTGAAACTCAGCATCGACGATATTGACCCCAGTATAAGCATAGACGAACTGGCCAGCGAAGAGGCGCCGGAAGATCTGCTCCTGAATGCCGGTCCCGAAGAGAAAGAGCGTCTCATCTCCGAGGAGATAGCCTCTGAGGATCTCCCTGAAATTGATCTGGACCGATTTCAGGAAGAGGAATCGTCAACAGACAAAACGGCAGAACTCGGCATACTGGCAGGAACAGCGGCGGTAGGCGGTGTGGCTGCGGCGGCTCTTCTGCACAAGGAAAAAGGAAAAACAGATGTAAAAGGGATGGAAGTCGAGTCGAAAAAAGCGGAGGATTATCTGGATATAGAGGCCAAGGAGGATTTCGACCGCTACAGGAACGACATAGAGAAGACATCCGTCGAGGCCCCTGCAGACGTAGTCCCCGGAGGCGCCATCAACTTCTCCATCGACTATTCCCTGAAATACTCCCGGCTCGGGGCTGTTCTCAGACTGTTCGGGCTTTTCTATTTCGCCCTGATCCCGTACTATATAGTCATGCTGATCTATTTCCTTCTCTCTCAGATACTGGGAGCCCTCAACTGGTGCGTAATCCTCTTTGCCGGGCAGAACATGGATGATTTTACCGAAATACAGGAAAACACCCTGCGATTCATGCTATCCCTGAACGCCTGCGGAAACGATGTCGTTGAGGAGATGCCCGTATATGCCGGACGAAAGGATATCGATCACCCGGTTCAATTCAACGTGATCTACCCCATCAAGCCGTCAAAGTTCCTGGCTTTCATGAGACTGACCGTGGTGGGGATTACACTTCTGGCACTGCCCCATCTCATCATCATGACCCTGCTCTCCATCGGCAGCCTGCTGATCTCCTTTGCTGGTCTCATATCCATCATAGCCATCAAGCGCTGGCCCAACATTCTCTTCGATTTCATGATACGCTATTACCGTTATTCGGCCAATGTACAGGCCTACCTCTTCGGCATTGTGGACAAATACCCGACCTTTAGATTCGAATAATCAGGATATGATTCATATCCCGGGAAGGAAATAAAGCATTCCCCAAAAAAACACCTGGCATTCAGGTGTTTTTTTTTAGAAATTCAGACCACAGCTCGTACAGCGTATGGTCTCCCCTTCCAGATAGACCCTGTCCAGGGGCGCTCCGCATCCGGGACAGTACCGGAACTGACTCCTGTGCGTCACGGCCTCATCGGTGAAGAACTCATCGGTGGTGCGGTCGAAATGCCCCTTGATCATATTGAGGGCCAGAGCCCGGGAGAGCAGCCGTGAGGCCCGGGGGATGGGTACATTCAATTTCTGAGCAAGATCGACCAGGGTGATACGCCGGTAGGATTTGATTATACTGGTTGCACTTTCCAACCACTCCTTCTCCCTCAGGGCTTTGCGCGCCAGAACCAGCAGTATGACTCCCGGTGCGCTGAAAGCCGAAGAGGCCACGGCGATGGATAGGGATTGGGATTTTTCTTCCTTTTCATCGAACATCATGGCTATGCCTATAACCATTACGAAAATCCCGAAAAAAAGAAGGGCATACCCCATGAATTTTTGGATCTTTGCTTTCCACTGTGTCATACTCGAACCTTCTCTCTCCTAATGCTCGCTGCCATTAATCATCTAAAGCATATCATCTATCAGTTAACAGGGAAAATATCTTTGCGTCAAGATAAATTAGGCTTGCAATCTTCTCAGAGTTAGGAATTATACTGCCTAGGCATATCAAATACACTTATAAGATTCTAAAGGAGTAAAAGGATGTTTAGAAATCATTATCTAACATTTACACTGCTCATGATCTTCTTCCTGAGCTGCGGCGGTTCGGACAAAGCCTATCTCCGTAAAGTTCCCAGAGAACAGAGGAAGGGGCTGGTAGTCCTCAATTTTAAGAACAATACCCCCAAGAGCCGGGCCATGGAGTTCAAACCCTGGGAATTCGGTCTGGCCTCCATGTTGATGACCGACATCGAGAGCATCGGCCTGTTCAACATCATCAGCAAGGAACGGCTCAAGGATGTGGTCAAGGAGCAGGAGTTTCAGCTCTCCGGCATGGTTAAGGCCAAGGACATGGTGTCCCTGGGCAAGATGGTGGGGGCCAAGTACATCCTCACCGGCTCCTTTATGGAGATGAAGGGCAATCTCCGCATCGAGGTGCAGGTCTTCTCTGTGGAGAGCGGTTCCCAGCTGGGCACCTCTTCGGTCACGGGAAAGACTGATGACTTTTTCGCCCTGGAAAAGGAACTGGTGACCAAGATATCCAAAACACTGGACGCCATGCTGACGGAGGGAGAGAAGAATAAAATCGCCGCGAAAGTGGAAACCAAATCCGTCAAGGCCTCTCTGGTCAATTACAAGGGGGAGATGGAATACCAGAAGGCCCAGGACCTGAAGAAGGCCGGCAAGAATGACGAAGCTAAAAAGGTTCTGGAGAAGGCTAAGAACGATTTCAAGAAGGCCGTGAGCCTGGACCCCGCTTACGAAAAGGCCCAGAAAAATCTGCAGAAGATCACCGCGGCCATTCCCGTGACTCTCTAGAGGCCCATTGCCCGGGATACGTGAAAGGAGCAGGTCGTCCCTGCTCCTTATTGTTTACCTGCAAATCCTACATATAAGTAAATCAAAGCTGATACATCATCCCGACAAAAACCCCGTAGACCTTGTCATCCACATATTTGCTCGGAAAACCCTGATTGGTGGGGGCATCTTTAAACTTCAATTTCATCCACTGATAGCGGACCCCCAGGGTCACGATGGGCATCCCCTCTCCCATATTAACGCCCAGGGAAGGTTCCAGATTGGCTCCGTACTGAGTGGTTTTCAGCTTCTGGCTGATATCGCTTTGATAGTTGGGACTTGCAAAACTGTTGCTACTATAATAACCGAATGATTCATTGGACGACATGTCAAATCTCCCCCGCATGTAAAGGCCGGAGAGATTGATGGCAAAGAAGTACCCCTTCCCCAGGGGCATGGAAAAACCTAAACCCAGGGCAGGCCCGTGAGCGGGCTGTTTGATGGTTAAATCCTGAAACTCTATCTCTTTAAGTGCCGTACCTTCCACCCGCATGTTGGTTGTTTTAAAAGACGACTTTAGGTACTGATACTTGTATCCTGCAAAGATCTTAAGGCTCTCCCCCAGACGATAGCTCAGAGCACTGTCCAGATCGTAGCGCTTGGCGGTAAAGGCATAATTTCCGCTCACGTATTGGCCTCTTTCATTGAGTTTATGGGATGTCTGCCAGTCCGTTCCCTGCTCCCCCATGAGACCGGATACGGCGAGGGATAAATCCGGCGTGAGGATGACGCTGAAAATGGGGCCGTAGAGGGCGCCGCTACCCCGGTCGATATCCTGAAAACCCGCCACATTAAACTGCTTGGTTACGGGCTCCCAGTAAAAGTAGCCCCCCTTGGCCCCCACAATGTAATCCAGGGCATACAACGGGGAAAAAGCCAAAAGGGCCACAGCCATCATAAGACAGATTGTGATTCGTTTCATTAATATCCTCCTGATATAACTAATTATTAATTCCAACAAAACCATCGTCCCTCACTGAATCCCGGGATCGCAATCATTCTTATCCAGAGTTCCTTAATATCCGGCATGTCCAAGTTTCTACCCATCTTCACGGCACACCGGTCCTTCTTCATTAAGCTATTTATACTCCCCAACAGGGATACCTCGAGATTCATGCACGATCTTCTGCCCCTCCCGGCTGAGAACGAAGACCAGGAATTCCCGCACCTCCTTGCGGTAATTCTTCTCATTCACATAATAATAGAGATCCCTCACAAGGGGGTAATCCTTCACATCCCCCCCGGTCTTCCAGGGAGAGGAACCGTTGACGCTCAACGCCTTGACCTCGCTGTTGAGAAAGGAATAGCTGATATACCCCAGGGACGCGGGGGCATGGGCCACATGGGCCAGAACGGCGCTGTTGGAGTTCTTCAGCACGATCCCCGCCGCAGGGCCGGCGTCCTTCTGCACCAGATGCTCCCAGCCGTCGTGAGTGCCGGATTCGACGTCCCGCCCCACCAGTTCTATGGGTCCCTCCTTTCCCCCCAGGGCCTTCCAGTCCTTAATTTTACCCAGATAAGCCTTTCTCAGGCTGTCAAGGGTGATGTCCGTGAGGGGATTGGAGGGGTGCACTATGGGGATCATGATATCCCGGGCCGCTAGAAACTCCCGGAAGACTGCGCCCCGGCGCAGGGCCAGTTCTCTTTCTTTCGGTGTTATCTTCGCCGAGGAATCGGCGATATCGCAATCCCCGTCCAGGAGCGCCTTGATGCCGTTATGCGATCCCCCCATCCTGATTACGATTTCCACACGATTTTTTTTCTGATAGGCCTGGGCCAGTTTGGCGGTCATGGGCGCCATGGTCGTAGAACCCGCGATTGTGATGACCGGGGGTTTTTCCTTTCCGCACCCCCAGGCAATCGACAGAAAAAAAGCGAGGACACAGGGTAAAACCCGGTATAGACTTCTGTTTTTATTAATCATGAAATCACCCCTGAAGCGGCGTAGTTAGAGCCCTCATTATAGGGGTTTAAAGGGGGATAATGTCAAGTAAGTAAACGGAACTGTTTTAGATCGTAATCCCTGGAGGCTTTTGGATCAGCTCGGCATTCTGCAAGCGGAAAGTATTTTTCAGACCTTTCCCTTTCCCTTGAGTACCTCGTCGATGACAGTCAACAGGTGCTCGGCAGCATAGGGTTTGGTAACGTATCCCTTGAAACCATAAGCGGAATAATCAGCGAGCACGGGATCGTTGAAGTAACCGCTGGCGACGATGACAACGGCATCGGGGTCCATATCCAGGAGCTCCTTGATGAGTTCCTTACCGTTCATGCCTTCATGAACGGTAAGATCGGCGATAACGAGATCATAGGGATCACCGGACTGCCGGGCTCTTTCGTAGAGATCCAGGGCCTCCTGTCCCTCGGATGCTACGCTGACCCTATATCGGAAGTTTTCCAGCATTCTGGCCGTGACGGAACGGACGTCACCCTCGTCATCCATCACCAGCACACGGCGGGAGGCCCCAGTATGTCCTTTTATCGGTTTGGCCGGGTTGTTCCTCTCCACTGATACATCAGCCGCGGGTATGTAAAGGGTAATAACGGTACCCTGTCCCTCGATGGAATCCACGGAGATGCTGCCACCATGATGCTGGATGATGGAATAACAGATGGAAAGCCCCAGGCCGCTTCCCATCTCCTTGGTGGTAAAATAGGGATCGAAGATATTTTTTATAACATCCCCCGGAATCCCCCCCCCGTAGTCCTGTACAGTTATTTTGATATACCGGCCCGGTTTGAGGAAGGGGGTGAGGTGTGCTTCCTGCTCGTGATTCCGGCAGGAGATTTCGATCCTTCCCCCCCCGGGCATGGCCTGCTGGGCGTTGATGATAATGTTCTGGATCACCTGGCTCATCTGCCCCACGTCGACATTGTCGGTCCTCAGATCCAGGTCGATGGCATACTGAACGTTGACATTGGTCCCCCGGAGAACGAACTCCGTGGAATCTCGTATGATCTCCTCGATATGCGCACTCTCCTTTACGGGAGCCCCCCCTCGGGAGAAGGTGAGAAGCTGCTGTGTCAAATCCCTGGCCCTGATGCTGGCCTTGATGGCCTCATTGAGCATCTGATAGCTCTCGTCGCTCTCCTGTATCCGGAACTTGAGAAGGCTGATATTGCCCATGATGGCCGTCAGGAGATTGTTGAAATCGTGGGCGATCCCTCCCGCGAGTATGCTGATGGCCTCCAGTTTGTTGGATTTCAGAAGCTCCTCCTCGGCCCGTTTCTTGACCGATACGTCGAGAAAGACCCCCCTGAGGGCCACTGCGTGGCCCTCCCTGTGTATGCCCGCGGTATAGACCTCAACATGGAAGAGGGAGCCGTTTTTGCGTACGCCAACATATTCCCTCTCTCCGGAGGCGGTCCCCCTTTCGATGGCCTCCAGGTTTTCCCTCAAACGCCGATGATCCTGGGGTGCGCAGAGTTCGAAGAGATTGATCCCCGCCTTGAGATCGTTCTCCTCATAGCCGAAATAGCTCAGGGCCTGAGGATTGGCCAGTGTGATTTTCCCATCGAGATCGCTCTCGAATATCCCCAGGGGAAGCATGTTCACCATTTCGCGGTATTTCCGCTCAGAACTCATGAGGGCCTCGTTCTGCTGCTGCAGGCGAAGACCCGCCTCCCTCAAATCGATGTTGGTTTCCAGGAGTTCCTCGGAACTCAATTCCAGCGACCGCTCCAGCATATGCCTGTCCGCATCGGACTGCTTGTAGGCCTGGTCAACCTCCCGAAGAAAACCTTTCCATTCCTCCGGAAGCTTTTCGAAATTAAGGAGGTGCTTTTTGATCTGACGCTTGAGCAGGCTATGCAGGTCTTCCATGAATCACCGTTCCGAAAAGGTCGTTATCGTCATTGTCTGATTGTGCAGTTCCGGCCGGGATTCGGCGGAATCCGCGGTGGGAGCGATCTCACCGTAGGAGTAAAACCCCGTCAGTTCCGTTCTGTTTCCCAGGATTTCCTGAACTCCCTCGATCTCCTCTTCCACACGCTGCTTCATCACCATCCTTCGGCCAACACAGCTGATCAGCACGGCCAGATCCGGGGACTCACCGCCGCCGGTTCTGAGACACTGCCGGGCGGCCTCCATAGCCCCGTCGATCAGGCGGTCCACGTTGGACTTCATGAAGCGGGCCAGGCTCCCCAGGGGTACGTCACCGGCAAAGGTCATGGAGCTGGTCTTTTCATCCACCGCCAGCACCGTTCTCACCAGGCTCGTCCCGCCATCCCGGCTGCGTATGCTCAGGGGAAAGAGCAGGCCAGAAGCAGGAAGACTGCTGCTGTGCTCTCCGAGATACTTCTTGTAGAGATCCAGGGCCGACTTGCCGTCCAGCTCGTAGAGCACATTGCCCTCGGATTTCGTCACGACCCTTTCCATACCGAAGGGGTCCCAGCCCCCCATGGAGCCGTAGCCGATTTTCAGCCTCTCGCCGTAGAAGCCCAGAGCCGATACCGTATTGGGCAGGGACACATCACCCCGGACCACGACGGTCTCGACGAAACGGTCCGCGTCTCCGGCAAGGCCCCCGGTAACGGTTATCTTTTCCGGAAGACGTGACGAGAGGCCCCGGATAAGATCACTGCCGTTGACATGTATCCCGTCAGACAGGACGAAAACATGCCTGAGACCGTCCCTCTCAAGCCTATCCGCCAGGATCTCCCCGGCGTTGCGGCTGCTGGTTGTTTCTGAAAGGTCAATAGTGACCCCCATGACCCGCGTATGATCGAAGGCGGCGGCGGCAACCACCAGGGAATCCGTGTAGAAACTGGTCTCGCAAATCTCCCCCGCTGTCGAACAGCCGCAGATTACCGCGGCGGGATAGGTCTTATGAATGAGCTGTATCACACCGGTTCTTTTAAGAATATTTCCGCAGCCGAAGATAAAGACAAGCCCTGCCCGCTGTCCCAGCTCCCCCTTCAGGCTCACCGGATCCGTTTTACAGTCATGATGCTGCATCTCGATTTTCATCACGCCGCTCCCCCCTGCCCTGGTGGAAGGTATTTCTCCACACACAGAATCATATTATACAGGAACAAATATCCATGACAAGAAAAATCTTCCCCTGAAAGAGGAGGTCTCCCGGCCTCTATAAACGGGAAAAGACATGGTCCCGGGATTGCCGGGGAGCCATGTCTTCCTCAAATGCGTACAGGATATGGGGTTAGCAGGATTCAGGCTTTGTGGTCCATTCTCCCGTTGACATAATTTTGATTAAGAGAGGAGAAGTCGAGGAGCGTAAAAAAATCAGCACATTGGAAGCTTCTGTCGAAAGCGGGTTCTCCGCAGATTTTAGCCCCTGCCTGGAGATAGGAATTCAGCAGGGAGGGTATCATCCCTTTTTCCGCCTGCCAGTCTCCAAAATCCCGGGACCGGCTGATCTGCCGCAGATAGCCCGCCAGGTCCCGTATGCGGTATTTGCCGACGGGATGGACCCTCGTTTCTTCGGAGGAGTAGTGAAATTCCCGGAGATAGCGGTGTATGATGGCAATACGCATAAAATCGGCGGTATTGACGCTGGAACAGCCGAAGAGATACCGAGCGCCGATGGTCTGAATGTATTGCAGCAACCCCATCCAGAGTATGCCGATCATGTTGGCGCTTCTATAGTTGCGGGAAACACAGGCGCGCCCCAGCTCCAGCTTGACGCCGGGCTGTTTCAATACATTGCTGATATTGAATTCATGGGAGGAGTAGAACTTCCGGGAATGCTGCGAGGAGTTGAGCCGATAGGTTCCCACCACGGAATCGGTTGTGCGGTCTATCAGGATCAGGTGATCTGAAATCTGATCGAACCGGTCCAGGTCGATTCCGAAGAAGTTCTTCTTCCCCATGAGTTCCCGGTAAAAAACCTCATAGCGGAGCCGCAGCGCCTCATTGACCTCGTCGTCGGTGTCGGCAGACTTGACCGTGAAATGATCCACATCCACGAAAACCGGCACTTTAACCCTGAAACCGCTGATTCTCCGGAAAGGGGCCGTGAATACGGAACCCTCCAGCAGGCCGCCCTGTTGAGATGATGTGATAGAGTCCATTGACATATCTTTCTCCTGTTTTGTAATATCGAAATTTCCTTTCATGGACCCCGTTAAGCGGGGTACATACCGGCAGGGAACTCGAACACAGGTAAAATCCCTCCGGTCTCAGGAGATAAGAAGAAGGGAGATTCTGAAGATTTTGTAAGAGCGGGATGAAATATTTGTAAATTAGGTATATTTCAGGAGATAAAGTCGCGCACCACATCCCAGCCGACCCGCAGGCTGAAGCGCAGGCTCTCGAGGGAAATCCTTTCGTTACGGCCGTGTATCCGGTCAATCTCCTCACCGGGCAGAAGGGGGGTAAACCCGTACACCGCCATTCCTTTCTCCCGAAAGAAGGAGCCGTCGGAAACCGCCGGCAACAGGAGGGGCAGGACTTCGGAACCGGGATGATGCTCCCGGACCACACGTCTTATGGAATCTACCATCGGGTGCTCCACCGGGGATTCCGTGGCGGGCCGCCGATCAAGAATCTCTACATGAAAACCGCCGCCGATCACCTTCAGAACATCCCTGTAGAATTCCTCAACGTCACAACCGGGCAGCAGCCGGAAGTCCAGTTCCGCCGAGGCCTCTGAGGGGATCACATTGACCTTGCTCCCCGCTCGGAGAACCGTAAGGCTCAGGGTATTGCGCAGCATGGCACCCAGCACCGCCGCCTTTTCCCGGTCCGGCGCAGCGCGCAGCACCATACCAGCGAAGAAGGGCCATCGCATGAGACGCAGCACGGCACTCCGGTGGAAGGGCTGGTCCGCTGCGATGACATCGAACATCCCCTTAACCGTTCGGGAAAAGCGCAGGGGTGATTTCGTCCGACGCAGGCGGACCAGCAGACCCGCAAGGGCCTCGACGGGATTATCCTCCCGGGGAACCGATCCGTGACCGGATCTCCCCCGGGCGGTGACCCGGAGCCACAGATTGCCCTTCTCCCCGCTCTGGCAGGTATAATAGGTCTTTCCGAGAAGCCCCAGGGCCAGACCGCCCCCCTCGTTGAGGGCCGCCTCGGCATCCACCAGATCGAAGCGGTTTTTAACGATCCACTCCGCGCCGAAACGCCCTCCCGCCTCCTCGTCAGCGGCCCCGAGAAAGATCACGTCCCTCTGATGGGAGATATCGAAGCGCTTCATCATAATCAGGATCATCATCCAAAGCACTACGGTGTTCTTGCAGTCCAGCGCCCCCCGGCCCCAGAGATACTCCTCCGCAACGGTCCCGGCGAAGGGGGGATACTCCCACTCCGCCTCATCGGCCTCCACCACGTCCAGGTGCGACATCAGCAGCAGGGGTCTCCTGGCTCCGGAACCGTGGAGACGGGCCACAAGGCTCCCCCGTCCCTCCGCCGGTTCCAGGATGAGGGAGTCGATACCCTCCCGCTGGTACACGTCCCGGATGTAGCGCGCCGCGGCGATCTCGTTGCCCGGGGGATTAGTGGTGTTGATGGCGATGAGGTTTCGAAGATGCCCCGTCATCTCATGATATAAATCGTCCCATTGCATAGGGCTTCCCCTTTTCTCGGTATCAGCTGCCTGTACCCCTTTACTTAGCAGACACCACCCGGTCTGGCAATGAAAATACCGTCCCTTGATAAAGTATTTATATTTCGTTCATTGATATTTTACGGAGCGGCGGCATCCTTTTGTCGAATGCTACGGAAGGCCGGGGAACCCCCGGAATCCCGAGTCTGAAGAACAGGGTGATCCCCATGAAAGCAAAGCTCGCATCCTTGAATTTTCTTATTCAGTGTCAGACGGAGAAACATCCCCCCCTGGAGGAGGAAACCGTCTCCCGGGACATCGGCACCCGGCAGATTGAAATGATCTCCTATGCCCCCCGGAAAAGGAGCAGCCGATGCGGGAGCCCCATACTGGCGGTGCACGGCATGTCGGTTCTGGGGAATAGGGACCCCCGCTTCGTGAAGGTATGCCGGGCCATGGCCGGATGCGGCTACCGCGTTTTATCCCCCTCGATTCGAGAGGTGCGCGATCTGGTGATCACCCCCCGCACCATCACCACCCTGGCGCATCTGATCCGCGCAATCTGCGCCGACCGGGAGATGAGCCCGGAGGGGAGGCTTTCGCTCTTCGCCCCCTCCTTTTCCGCAGGTCTCTGCCTGGCCGTTGCTTCCCGCCGGGACATCGCCCCTCTCGTTAAATCCCTCTGTGCAGTAGGGGCCTTCGGAAACGTACAGACGGTGATAGAAAACCTGATGGGGGACCCGGAAGCGGACGAATACGGCCGACTGATATTGCTGAAGAACTTCCTCCCCAGCTCTTTCAGAAAATCATCCGCCCTGAGGCTGGCCTTCGAGACCGCCGCCCGGGACAACGGACTTCAAAGAGAGGAGCCGCAGCTCCCCGGATATCTGAACAGGCTTGGGATTCGGGAGAGGCGCACCTTCGCCCGGCTTCGGGAGGACGCGGGTTACCGCCTGCTCCATTGGGATAGAATGAGCCGAAGGGATTCGGTCAGGAAGATGATGAGCGCTCTATCCCTCCACCTGACCCTGAAGCATATAAAGGCCTCGGTGACCCTGATCCACGGGGAGAAGGACAACGTCATCCCTTCCTCGGAGTCCCAAAACCTCTTTACCAGGCTCCGGCAGGAAAACATCCCTTCCCGGCTGGTCCTTACGCCGCTGATCGGCCACGGGGACGCCCGGATCAATCCGCGTCTTGTGGGTGCCCTCCTGGAACTGCTGGCGGGATTTGCCTTCTTCTTCGAGACCCTCTGAGATCCTCAGCGGTTTCCCAGATTCTCCGTAATCTCCTTGGAGCGGGCCAGCGCCTCCCGGGCCATCTGCTTGATCTTGGTCTCCTTGCTGGCCTTGAGGATGGACTTCAGGGCCGTTTCGAGGGCCCGATTTTGCAGGGAGAGGATGGATAGTTCCAGTTCCGAACCGTCTCTGCCGAATGCCATATATCACTTCCTTATCACGATTTTCTTCAGGAGTCACAACAGCAACATACAATTCCTCCCCCGGCTTTTCAAGCAGAAAGTTGATCCGGAAGGGGGATATTTTGCAATCGGTTTATCGTTTCGATGATGCCCGGGTAAGCAAGATACTGGCGGCTCTTCAGAACAACCCCGGCATGCAGATCGAATCCTGGTTTGACCTGACATCCTTCCTCCGCTTCTGGCCGCGGCTCTTAAACGATCCGGGGGATGCTATCCTGACAGCCTATGCGGCTGAGCGGAAATACATCATCCTGACCTTTGACAGAGATCTGCAGAAGCGCCTGAAAAAGCTTTCTCTACCCTGCGAGCCCTTATGAAACCTGGCATCCGAACCTGAACGTTATCCCCGTATTATAACCTCACCCCGGCACGGAAAAAGGCATTGACGGGGAAAGTCCCGGGTATATCCTCTCTTGCTGGAGATGCGGAGGTTCCTTTCCCGCTTTTCGCTGTCCGCCGGAACCCAACTTCTTCAGGCAACAATACATCAGGGGAGGCACAAGGATGAAGATAGAGGAATTCCGTAAATACGCCCATCAGATGGTGGACTGGATGGCGGATTACTACCGGGCCATCGAGACCTATCCCGTGCGTTCAGCGGTCAGGCCCGGCGACATTATCAAGCAGCTGCCTCCCCGTGCCCCCGAGGCGGGGGAGCCCTTCGAGGCGATGTTCCGCGACTTCGAAAAGATCCTCCTGCCGGGCATCACCCACTGGCAGCATCCCTCCTTCTTCGCCTACTTCAACGCCAACGGAAGCCTTCCCTCCCTCCTGGGAGAGATGCTCACCGCCGCGCTGGGGGCCCAGTGCATGAGCTGGCAGACCTCCCCCGCCGCCGCCGAGTTGGAGGAACGGGTCATGGAGTGGACGCGCCGCCTCATCGGCCTGCCGGAGGAATTTACCGGCGTGATCCAGGACACCGCCTCCACCGCCACCCTCTGTGCCCTGCTGACGGCCCGGGAGAGGGCCACCGGCTTCCAGGTCAACGCCCGGGGGTTTTCCGGAGAGGGGCCCTTCACGGTCTACTGCTCCTCCGAGGCCCACTCCTCCGTGGAGAAGGGCGTGAAGATCGCCGGGTTCGGCCGGGATAATCTGCGCAAGATCGCGGTGGACGGCAGTTACGCCCTGAGGCCCGACGCCCTGGAAGCCGCCGTCGACGCCGACCTGGCCCGGGGCTTCCGGCCGCTGGCAGCAGTGGCCGCTCTGGGGACCACGAGCTCCACGGCCGTCGATCCCCTCAAGGCCGTGGGGGAGATATGCCGCCGCAGGAATCTCTGGCTCCATGTGGACGCCGCCTACGCAGGAACGGCCCTGCTGCTCCCGGAGATGCGCTGGATGATCGAGGGGATCGAGGCGGCGGACAGCTTCGTCTTCAATCCCCATAAGTGGATGTTCACCCATTTCGACTGCAGCGCCTATTTTGTCAGGGACCGGGAGGCCCTCATCCGCACCTTCGAGATCCTTCCGGAGTATCTTAAAACCCGGGAGGACGACCGGGTCAACAACTACCGCGATTGGGGAATACAGCTGGGACGCCGCTTCCGCGCCCTGAAACTCTGGTTCGTTCTGCGCTCCTTCGGCGCCGAGGGTCTTCGGCAAAAGGTGCGCGACCACATCCGCTGGGCCGGGGAGCTGGCAGAGGAGATACGCAGATCGGGAGACTTCCAGCTTATGGCGCCGGTTCCGCTGTCCACGGTCTGCTTTCGGTATGCTCCTGCCGGGGCGGAGGGAGATGAGGAGCTCAACAGACTCAACGCCTCCCTGCTGGAACGGCTCAACGATACTGGCCTGCTCTACCTGACCCACACCAAGCTCGACGGGAAACATACCCTCCGCCTAGTGGTGGGACAGACCTGCAGCGAGAAGCGCCACATCGATGCCGCCTGGAATCTCATAATGAAGACGGCCCGGGAGATGAGGACTTGAGGGAGGAAGTTATCATGGGAAACGATACGGTTCTGAGGGATTATATCCCCTTTTTCGTGGCTCTGGTCTTCGGGGTCGTGGGTTTCGTCTTTTTCCTCTTCATCAAAAGGGCCCGGACGCGGCTGCCTATCGAACAGGGACAAAAACCCCTGCACGAGGAATACTGCGGCGCCATCCTGAACAACCGGAAATACTCCCTGCCCTTCGTGCGCTTTGCCCTGTACGAAAACTTTCTGGTCATCAGCTACTTCGGCAAGATACTCCTCCCTCTGGAGAGCATAGAGGTGATCCGCATACGCCGGCGCCATCTTCTGCCGGGCCTTCAGATCGTCCACCATCAGCCCGATGCGCCCCGGGATCTCTTCGTCTGGCTGAGCCGGATGGACCGGGTCCGATCCCTGCTGGAAGGACGGGTGTCCCTCGACGAGGTGAAGTAGACCCGGAATCCGGGTGAATCCGGATATCATCCTGCATCACCCCCCTTTCCTTAAAACTTAACCAGAAGGGGGATGCTGTAAACCTATGTTAGAATCGGAAGATCCCCCTGTCCCTGACGGAACCACGATAATATGGTTGCTCTTTTAGATGAGGGGACGTATAGTATCGCATCACAGTAAAAAAGGAGAAGGAATATGGGACTCTTGGATAAAATAACAGAAATTGCCTCCAGCATTGCCGGGGACAAAGGGAGCGGCTCGTCGCTGATCGACGGCGTAACGGACATCTTTAAAAGCGAAGGCGT
>CALCJG010000235.1 GCA_937967705.1 uncultured Spirochaetia bacterium | reverse complement strand
CTCCACGCCACCGTCCGGCAGGCCGTAGAGGGGGTATTGCACGATGCATGAATGCACCATCTCAATTCCCTCATCGATACGGTAGACGCAGGATTTGTCCCCCGTGGTTCCCACATCATGGGTGATGACATATACGGCTCCCTTCATAATAGCTCCTTTATGCTGTAGACTGTTTGCTAAAACATCCTGTCCAACAGCGCTAAGATACATTTTTTAGCCGGGATTGTCTTGCCGAACCCAGACTGCTCTGAATTTGTCCGGCTACCGAGGGGGCCGTTTTTCCGCTCTGAACTGCTGGGGGGAGATTTCGTGGATTTTTTTAAAGGCCCGGTTGAAGGTCCGCAGGCTTTCAAAGCCCACGGAGAAGGCGATCTCAATGATGCTTCTGTCCGTACTGCCCAGAAGGCTCTCCGCCTCCCGTATACGCAGCTCGTTGATGTAATCACCGATCTTCTTTCCGGTAAAGGACAGAAAAGACTTTCCCAGAAAGTCAGGGTTGATTCCGAGGGAGGCCGCCAGACCCTCGCGGGAGATATCATAACGGTAATTCTGTTCGATGTACTCCATGGCCTCCCGCACCTTGGCCTCCGTACCTTCCGTAACCCGGGAGGAACGCACTTTACTTCCGGAGAGATCCCGGTAGGCAAAGGCGTTTTCAAAGGCGATGGCCGTGAGGGTGATGAACTCGCCGATGAGAACCGTTGTTTGTGCAGGAAAGCCGGAGCCATCCCAGCGCTCGAGGTAGAGAACCCCGAGGGTACGCTGCGGTGAGGCGATGGGGACACAAAGCACCGCGGGGGAGGCAGCAGTCCCCTTGATGCCTCCCTGGGTCTGAGCCTCCAGGGCAACGCTTTTACCGGATTCGAACACCTTATCCACTACGCTCTGATAGTAGGAGAGAAGAGACAGGGACGGTTCCGACCCGGAATCCGGATCGTGGGAGGCGAAAAGGGCCGGCCTCCCGCTCTCATCGACGAGAAATATGTGCCCGCAGGAGGCGGCGCCGAGGGACACGGCCCGGGCAAGCGCCCTGTGCGCGAGGACTCCCTGATGGGAAATGATGGCAACATCCTGACTGAGATTCACAATGGACGCCAGAGATGCTGTGGAAAAGTTTTTGGATAGATCATCGCTCCGCTTATCACCGACAGATGCTCCAGTCATCTCTCCCAGCATTTCCGCGTAGAGTTTCGCCCCGATCTCACTCATCAGAAGATCCACGGTCCGCTGGTTTACCCGGGCCTCCAGGTTCCGGTTGAGCGATTCCACCTCCGACTGCAGCGTGAGCAGGGTTTTCTGCAGGGAGTAGGCCATGAGCAGGATGATCGCCATGTAGGCATACTCCATGAGATAGATGAAACTGTAAAACCCCATCCCCACAAGCGCATCATTGATACAGGCGGCAAAAAAAAAGAACAGGGAAATCAGGAGAGGCCTCATCCGATCCCTGCCGCTTCTGGCCCGGGAGCGCCAGATAATGACGAAGACGAAAACAGCCAGCGCCGTCATCGATAGGTATTGTATCGTATAGATCAACCCCGGCATGGCCTCCCGGTAAGTGATCATCAGGCCCCAGGGAAGCAGTACGCTTTTGGGATGTGGACGATCGATGGTAAGCGTGAGCTCCCCGCTGACCGTAAGTCCCAGAAGAAGCAGAATGGCAAACCAGACAAAAACAGCGCTGCGCAGTTTGAGGTATCTTCTGTTAATAAAATCGAGCAGAAAGGATGCGAAGGCCATGGAGAAAACTGCCAGGCTGACGAATTGCAGCCGCTGCCAGCTTATTCCCTCCTCCACGGACCGGGCTTGATAGAGCCCTGCCGAGAAAACATCGTAGACGGCGATGGTGATGCAGGTGACGGCAAAGCTCAGATGCGTCCTGTCGTCCCGCCGGCGCAGGTAAAGCCAAAGATGATTGAGGCCCACGTACAAGGAAAGGGCTGACATGATGAGGGGGGGGACACTGATCCAGCTCATAGAGTTACCCTTAATCGAATAGCGACTGGAGATGTATGATAGAAGATCATCGAAATTTCAAGGAAAAATCATCAGCACGTCCCATCAGGTTTTTGTAAATACGAGAAAGATTATTGACACTTTCCATAAAAACCCTGTATCATTGGAGCATATGAGACTGGCACTCCTTCTATCAATCCTCTTAACGACATATGCTGCGTGTCAAGTCCATGTGAGCCCAAAAGCCATGGACATTGTTGAAACCAGCGGTGTATTTGACGGCACATTAGCAGTCGTGGGTAATTTCCACCGCGAAAAGGTCTACAGGATCAATCAGTACTGCATTTCGAAAAACGACTTGTCGCAGGAAGAGGTCGCCAGATACAAAGGCAGAAGGGTTGCAGTAAAAGGCATTTTGAGAATTGTAAAGGGCTTTTACGGTCCTACCAAAACTTCTCATGACGGCCGAATCTACGAACCCCTGAGGGAGCCGGACAAGCTTTTTATCAGCAAACCCCGCTTTACGATCCTGGATTAGCCATCAGACCCATCGGCCTGTCCGAAAAGAGCAACCCCCCTCATCGCCAGCCCATAGCGACAAACGGTTAAAGGGATACATAGACTTCCTGCCTCCCGGCGAGAATGCCCCCGGAAAAACCAATCCGTGCCACAACAGAAAGGGGGATGAGCCGTTAACCGACACTGTCCCCCAACCCGGGACGGGTTGAAAGACATCAACCTCAGGGTTCTTCCCGCGGAATGGCGCCTCTGAGAGGGAAGACTCCGTCCCCCTCTTCAGGAAGGCAGGGACTCCACCGATCAAAACCCTCCCGGGCGGGCAACATTTGCCCGGCGGGAATCATCACCCCCTGAAGTCCTTAAACCTTGACCTGCCGCAGGAGGACCGACATGGTTTCGGCAGCGTTGCCGAAGAGGAGCGAGACGTTGGCCCGGTTGTAGAGGGTGTTCTCCACGCCGGAATAGCCCGGCCGCGCGTCCTTGTTGCAGACGATGATGTGCCGGGCCTCATGCACACGCAGTATGGGCATGCCGTAGATGGGGGTCCCCTCGGCGGTCATGGCCTCGGGATTCACCACGTCGCAGGCCCCCACCACCACGACCACGTCGGTGGAGGCGAATTCCGGGTTGATGCTCTCGATGTCGTAGAGATAGTCGTAAGGGATGTCCACCTCCGCCAGCAAAACGTTCATGTGCCCCGGCATACGGCCCGCCACAGGGTGGATCGCGAAGCGCACGTCCACCCCCTGAGCCTCCAGATGATCGAAGAGGGACTTGACCTGCCACTGCGCCTGGGCCAGAGCCATCCCGTAGCCCGGAACGATGATTACCCTGCGGGCCGAATGGAGCAGGCGGTAAAAGGTGTTTTCATGCACATGGAGCTGATCCTCCAGAGCGAGCCGGGGGTTTTTGATGTTGTTGAGCAGACGGTCCAGGGTCTGCGCCGCATTGCCGGTCAGGAGCGTCACGTTGGGCCGGCTGTAGAGGGAGTTCTCCACGCCGGAATAGCCCGGCCTTGTATCCAGGTTGCAGACCAGAACCTTGTGGGCCTCGTGGGCCCGCAGTATGGGCATACCGTAGATGGGAGTCCTCTCGGCGGTCATGGCCTCCGGGTTAACCACATCGCAGGCCCCCACGACGAGGACGATGTCCGTTTCTGCAAATTCAGGGTTGATGGTGTCGATGTCGTAGAGGTAGTCGTAGGGGATGTCCACCTCCGCCAGCAGAACGTTCATGTGCCCCGGCATGCGGCCCGCCACAGGGTGGATCGCGAAGCGCACGTCCACTCCCAGCCCCTCCAGATGATCGAAGAGGGCCTTGACCTGCCACTGCGCCTGGGCCAGCGCCATCCCGTAGCCGGGAACGATGATCACCCTGCGGACCCCTGAGAACATCTCGTAAAAGGATTCCCCCTCGTTCGGCATATCCTCCGCCGCCTCATCGGCATCCCGAAGAAGGCTTACGATGTCATTGAGGGTTTCGGCGGCGTTGCCGAAGAGGAGCGAGACGTTGGCCCGGTTGTAGAGGGTGTTCTCCACGC
>CALCJG010000234.1 GCA_937967705.1 uncultured Spirochaetia bacterium | reverse complement strand
CTTCTGGGCCAGATTTTTCACCTCGGAGGCCACCACGCTGAAGCCCCGTCCGTGGTCGCCGGCGCGCGCAGCCTCGATGGAGGCGTTGAGCGCCAGAAGGTTCGTCTGAAAGCTGATTTCGTTGATGACGTTTATAATGCCGTCGATCTCCTTGCTGGAGGTGTGGATCCGGTTCATGGTGTTGTTGACCCTGGTCATCAGGGACATCTTTTCCTTGAGTTCCCGGTTTAGGCCGTCCAGGTTCTTGCTGGCCCCCAGGGAGATCTTCGTGTTGAGGGCGGAGCCCTCAGTGAATTTTTCCATGAATGTCCGGATTTGGCCCACCATGCCCGCCTGATCGGAGGTCCTCCCGGAAAGATCGTGACTGCTTCCAGAAATGGTGTCAGCCAGGGAGCCGAGATCCTGGGCGGTCCGTATGATGTTCTCCATGACCTCCTTAAGAGCCGCCATGTTGGTCTCGGCCTCGTGACGGCTTTCCTCCATCCCCCGGAGATTGCGGTTGTTGAAAACAGCCATGCGGCTCAGGAAATAGGATGTGCCGGCAATGAACAGCACCTTGGCGAACTCCGTGGGGGGGCGAAGCGCCCCGGCTGAAAAGGTCAGCTTGGGGTCCTTCGTGAAGAACATGTTGCCGTCGTAGAGTCCCAGAAGGATCAGGGTGATGTAGCTGAGAATGGAAATCGCGCCGAAGTAGATGTTGAGCTTAACGTTGAATCGCATGCCGCAGATGACCGCGAATACCAGGTATACCAGGAAGGTGGCAGGCTCCTTGATTGCCAGTCCGTATCCGTTGAAAGGATCGTTGTGAAAGGAAAATTTCACAAAAAAGAGAAGAAGCACTTCCACGGTTACGGATACGTATATGAGCTGCAGGGAAACCCTGTCCCGGCGGATGAATACCTCATTGATCAGGGCCAGGATGTAATAGACCATGGCCGCGCTGAATATGGATATGTAGACCGCTGGAACCGATTGCGCCTTGTAGGAGGAGTAGGCTGTCAGGACGAAGAATGTGGCAAAGACGAACCTGACGCGGTTGATCATTCTTTCCGTGGATGACAGATTCATGGATATCCCCCCCTCCCCCTGTTGATATTTTTCCGAACGCTACTTGTCCAGACCCAGATCGGCATCTATCCGGGCCTTGGTGACGGAAAGGACCTCGGCTGTTTCTACGCGGATCAGCTTCAGGAAGAGTTCGTAGCCTTTGCCCTTCCTGTACAGTTTCCCGGAGATCAGCATCCTGGCTCCCAGAAATTTTCCCACTTTGGCGGCGTTGCTCTCATCGACAAGGCCCGACATGCGCAGCTCCAGCTCCTTGAGGACCTTCTGCAGATCCTTCCGCTCAACCAGTTTGAAGCGGGTGTTCTTGCTGACGGAATAGATCATCTGCTCCGTGAAGTACTCAGAGTTAAGCCCGGAGACCCCCTTCGTGGGGACGATAGGCAGCACCGCCACGGAGGTCTTTTCCGGAATATTGATGGAAGAGTAATCCGAAAGCTGATTGGCAGCCATCTCGAAGAGTTTCTGCAGGGTTTCTTCCTTCTTCTCATCCTTGATTTTGACGGCCTTGAAGAACTCCTCTCCCGAATCGATCTTCACATCGGACACGTGACTCAGCTCCTCCTTCGCGAAGCGGATAATGATCGCCTCCAGCTTGTCGGTCTGAAAATTGTCCCCGGTATGATGACTCACGCTGCCCGGCTTACCTCCCTCGCTCTCGCCCCGCTCGCCGTAGGTCAGAAAGATGTATTTGGCGTAAGTGTACTGGGATATCTGCCGGAGAATGTATTCCCCGTTGATGTTGAGCCCGCCGGTGCCCACGGAAAAGATCTTCGTCCCTTCGAGCCGGGCCTTCCGGGCGGCATCCATGTAGGTAAACTTCTGGCTGTAATCCAGGTGGGGCGGGGCGTCGGTGATGATGAAGGAGAGGCGGATACCCTTCCGGTTCCAGTTGATCTTCTTTACCGCATCCTCCAGGGCCGACTGCAGATCTTCGGGGTAGTCCCCCCCGCCGGAGGCGCTTACGTTTTCCAACTCCTTCTGGAAGGCTTCAAGGTCCCCGGTGAGGGGAACGACCTTTGTCACGTAATCATCACCCCTGTCTTTGTAGAGTACCATGCCGAAGCGTACCTCCGGCTTTGAGGAGATGGAGGAGAGATTCATGTTGATAAGCTCGATGGTCTTCTTCAGCCGCTGAATCTCCTCGCCCATGCTTCCGGTGGTGTCGAAGATGAAGAGTATGTCGAGGGGGATGTTCTTCATGGCCACCCGGCTGACGGGGAGCTTAATGAGGACCCTGCGTTTGCCCTTGCGGGGGAAGGATATCTTGGTTACCGACTGATTGTAGGCCACCACCGCCTGATAGGTGCTGAGCCCCTTGTCGTGGTCCGATGGAAAGAAGAGAAAGGATCCGTCGGCAAAGGTTCGTCCTTTTTCCAGTTGTTTTCCCCCGGCGCTGACGATGACAAGAGCATTGGGAACCGGTTTGTTCCCGCGGTCCCTTACCCGTATGAAGATGCGCTCCTCAACAGGGGAGGCATAATGCGGTACGGATTGATACTTTTTCAGAAAGTTGATATAGTAGTTAAACTGCTTGTTGTCGTCGGCATAACCCGCCTTGAGTCCGGAGGCACCTCTGGGTTTGGCAGCCGGGGCTATCATGCCGGCGGCTCCCTCGGCAGGGGCTTTCTTCCCGTCGGCCTTCCTCTTCAGCTTTTTCTTGGCCAGGAGCTCTTTGCGGACCGCCACTCCCGTGGAGGCGTAGTCGGCCGCTCCGGCGGCCCCTTCGATCCGCTTGCCTATCTCCCTCTCGAGTTCCTCCTTGGTTATCTCGTCGGAATCCTTGTCCTTCTTCTTGGCTGATTCCGAAGTGCCTTTGCTCTCTTTCTTGTCCAACAGAGCGCATGAAAGCAGGAAGTACCCCGGCATAAAAAGGATCAGGATCAATGCAGCGGATAGTAATCTTCTGGGAAATCTCATGATGGCCTCCCTGGCTATGCTCATAGGATTTAGGGTTTATCAGCCGGCGCAGGAGCCTCTTTGTTCCCGCCGGGATGATGATGGATATAGGATATGCTTGTTTCGCGGGATTGTCAATTGATATTTATCCCCCCCCATATCAATTGATGCTTGTTGTGGGATGGAAGGGTTAGAGTGTTCTCAATGTCAGGATGGCTTGAAAATAAGCAGAATTGAAAAAATGAACAGAACATCTATCCGATTCCCCCGCGTTGTCCGGAGGAAACTTCCCCGGCCCGGTTTGCCTAACGGGTTTCGGCCATCCTTACGGATTCTTTGTAGCGGAAAATGGAAAATGGTGAAAATATTATTTGACAGACAACTAAAAAAGATAAATATTTAGAGTGTCACGGCAGAATGGATTTATAGTTACGGGTGTTTCCCCGCGTTCTGCGATGATCGTTTGTGTGTCGGATTTTCCATTAACGCATTACATATATATAAATCGACTGGCTGCCAATCTCTCTTGCTGTGAGTTCTTTTCCTTCTCCTTACAGGGAGGGAAGAGGAGGGTTGATGGGGCGAGTCAAAGAATAATCCCGATGAGAGGTCCCTATGAAGATGACAAAGGAAGAAGAAAAGCTCTTCAATTCCAAAACTCCCGTAGAGTACATAGACAACTCCCTGAGGAGCAAACTTCCTCCAGGGCGAAAGGCCTACGTTACGAGACTCTGGCTTGCCAAAAGGAAGTATACGGTGGACGATATCAAATACGCCAGGAACCGGCATCCTTTCTGGAAGAAGTTGAAGATGAAGGGAAGCTATGAGCGCAATCTTCAGAGGCGGGCCGAGCATGATTACACCAGTTACGGGACCGTAGAATGGGACGAGAAGACCATCCTGGAATTCATCCGGATGAATAAAAAGGACAAGTCGGGACATTATGTACACAAGGATCATGAGCTGGCCAAATACTTCAGCGCTACCATTCCTTCCATACAGCATTATCGAAGGAAGTACAATATGGCGGTGGCCCTGCTGACGCGGAAAAAATCGACCGTTACCGACAAAAGGGTCTACGAATACCTGGTGCAGAGCGAGCAGATCCTTCGGCGCATGATGAAGAAGAGGAAATGAGATGAAGGTCAGAGTCGATCCGATTCTATGCAAAACCGCGGGCCGCTGCGTTCAGCTCTGCCCCTCGGTGTTCCGTTTTACCGCGGGCAGCAAGAAGGCCGAAGCGCTGATGGAGGAGGTCCCGGAGGAACTCTGGATCCAGTGCCGCAAGGCGGCCCGGAACTGCCCCAACAGGGCCGTGATCATCACGGATGACCGGGAGATCGGGTAACTTTACCCGGCAGGAAAACCCGATGGCGCTGGAATGCGGTAC
>CALCJG010000233.1 GCA_937967705.1 uncultured Spirochaetia bacterium | reverse complement strand
TTCTGCCGCTTTCTGGGTTTCTCGGAGGAGGATCTGCTCGGTAGGACGGTTTTCGATCTGGACATCGAGGAGGATCTGGCGCGGCATTATGACGAACATGACCGGGCTCTAAGGGATCAGGGAACCCTGCAGATGTATCAGTCCCGGGTGAAGGCCGCCGACGGTTCCCTCAGGGACGTGATCTTTCATAAGGCGGTTTTCAGCAATCCCGACGGCAGCTACGGGGGCATTGTGGGCACTATCACGGACATTACCGAGAGGATCCGGGACGAGGAGGCGCTGAAGAACCGGGAGAAACTTCTGGAAAAGATCCTGGACATACTTCCCATAGGCCTCTGGCTCGCGGACCGGGAGGGGCGGCTGATCCGGGGCAATCCGGCGGGTGTCCGTATCTGGGGCGCCGAGCCGAGGGTCAGTCTCGAGGAATACGGAGTATTCCGGGCGCGGCGTCTTCCCTCCCGGGAGGAGATTGCCCCGGAGGACTGGGCGCTGGCCCACACGGTGCAGGAGGGGATTACGGTGCAGGATGAGCTCCTGGAGATAGACGCTTTCGACGGTAAAAAGAGGATCATCCTCAACTATACGGCCCCGGTGACCGACGACGAGGGGCGCGTGCAGGGGGCCATCGTGGTCAACCAGGACATGACGGCGCTGACGCGGATGCAGGAGGCCCTCGTTGAGAGCGAGGAGCGCTACCGGGAATATGTAACCCGGTTCCAGGGGATCGCCTTCATGCGGAGGAAGGACTTTACCTCGGTTTTTCTCCACGGGGCCGTCGAGGAGATAACGGGATATCCCGAGGAGGAACTCCTGGCGGGCGCCCCCCGCTGGTTTGAGCTGGTTTACGAGGAGGATTTTCCCGCCTTCTTCGTGCAGTCGGAGCGGCTGAGGGCCCTCGCGCATTACAGCTGTCAGCGGGATTACCGTATCGTCCGCAAGGACGGCTCCCTGCGCTGGATCCGGGAGATGGTACGCAACATCTGCGACGAAACCGGGGCGCCGACACACATGGAGGGCGCACTCTACGACATTACGGAGCTGAAGGAGGCGGAGGAGGCTCTCAGAAATTCCCTGAAAGAAAAGGAGACCCTGCTGCGGGAGGTGCATCACCGGGTCAAGAACAACCTGCAGATCATCCTGAGCCTCCTGCGTATGCAGTCGCGGAAGATAAAGGAGCGCGCCCTGGCGGATATCCTGGCGGACGGGCAGAGCCGTATTTACACCATGGCGCTCATTCACGAGCGGCTCTATCAGTCCGAGGATTACTCCCGGATCAACTTTGCCGAATACGTGCGGCTGCTGGCGGCGGAGCTCACCAAGACCTACGAGCCCCGCGGCGGGGCCGTGATCCTGGAGTTTCAGGCGGAGGAGCTCTACCTGGACATTCAGAGGGCCGTGCCCTGCGGGCTCGTGCTCAACGAGCTTATCACCAACGCCCTGAAACATGCCTTCCCCGAAGGCTGGGCGGGGGAGAGGAAGATAATGATCTCCCTGAAAAAAGACCGGGCCGGGAATATTGAAATCATAGTAGCCGATACGGGGGCGGGCGCGGCTACGGAGGCTGAATCGCCGGAAGAGGACGGAATGGGGCTGGGGCTGGTAAGGAGCATCGTGGAGCGTCAGCTGGAGGGTACCTTCGAGCAGGAGATGCGGGGGGGGATGGTCTTCCGCATGATATTAGCCCCGGAGGGAGCCTGAGGGAGGAACGGCTCGGATCATCAGACAATAAAGAGAAGGATAGGGAGATGGATAGAATAAGGATTATCATCGTGGAGGACGAGATCGTCATCGCCACGGATATAAAGGCCCACCTGGTCAGCCGGGGCTTCGAGGTCCTGTCGATCGCCACCAACAGCGAGGAGGCGATGAGGGATGTGGAAACCCTGAAGCCCGATGTGGTCCTTCTGGACATACTGCTGCGGGGAGGCGTGGACGGAACCGTAGTGGCGCAGAAGATCAACAGCCGTTTCGGCATCCCTGTGGTCTACCTGACGGCGCATACCGATAAAGCCACCCTGGCGAAGGCCGAGATGACGGATTTCTACGGATATCTGGTTAAGCCGGTCAACGAAAACATCCTCTATGTGACCCTGAAGATGGCCTATCACAAGCATCAGTTGGAGACCCGAATCCGGGAGAATGAACAGCGTCTCAAGAACATCCTGGATTCCCTGCGGGACCTCATCTATGTTATCGACAGCCGGTACCGAATCCTCTGGATCAACCATAACGTAATTGCGGCCTTTGGGGACGTTACGGGGATACGATGCCATGAGGTCTTCGAAAAGCGGGGCGACGTCTGCCCCGATTGTCCTGTGAACACTACGTTCCGGGACGGCCAGGCCCATTATATCGAGAAATCCCTTCGTCTGGGGAGTGAAGACCGGCTCTTCGTCCACACATCCCATCCTTTTGAATCCGGGGAGGGAGAGAAGAAACAGGCGCTTCTGATCCTTTCCGATATAACCCGGGAGCGCCGGGAGATGGAGGAGCTGAATCGCTCGCGGGAAGAGCTGCGGAATCTCTCCGCTTACCTCGAGTCAGTGCGGGAGCGGGAGCGTACCGCCATTGCCCGGGAGATCCACGACTACATGGGACAGTCCCTTACGGCCCTGAAAATCGATCTCTCCTGGGTCTATAAGAATCTAGCGGGGGATGTGGCCGCACTGGGGAACAAGCTCTCCGGCATGATGGATCTTGTGGATGAGGCCATACAGAACACGCGCAATCTCTGCTCCGAGCTCCGGCCAGGAATCCTGGACGACCTGGGGCTCTCGGCGGCCCTGGAATGGCAGACGGCGGAGTATGAAAAGATGACGGGCATACAATGCAGCTTCGAGAGCCGGCCCCCGGACCTGGTCGTCAACCCGGACATCTCCACCGCCGCCTTCCGGATATTCAAGGAGGCCATGCGCAACATCATCCACCACTCCGGTGCGGACGGGGTTGAGATCCGTCTGGACCTCGGGAACGGGGAACTCCGGCTCGCCGTGGAGGACAACGGTCGGGGCATAAGTCCCGAGGAGGCAGGGAGCGGACGTTCCTTCGGCATCATCGGCATGAGGGAACGGGCCCATCACTGCGGGGGGGAGCTGGAGGTGGAGGGCCGGGCGGAAGGGGGTACGCGGGTTCTTCTGAAAATCCCCGTCCGGGAGTGATGAGCATCGGAAAAAAATCTGATCCCGGCGGTTTTCTGCTTGTTTTATCCGCTTTTTAATATACGATAAAGATCCGAGAGTAAAGATATATCCCCCGGTAAGAGGTAAAGGTGGTACAGATAATTCTGGCCGATGACCACACCATCGTGCGGGAGGGGCTCAAACAGATCCTCACGGAATGCCCCGACTTTAAGATCGTGGGAGAGGCGGCCAACGGCCAATCGCTCCTGGAGCAGGTGCGGGAGAAGGGCTGTGATGTGGTGCTCCTGGACATCGCCATGCCCGGGAGGAACGGCCTGGAGATTCTCAAACAGCTGAAGTCCGAAAAACCGAATCTGAAGGTCCTCATCCTCAGCATGCATCCCGAGGACCAGTATGCCGTCAGGGCCATCAAGGCCGGAGCATCCGGTTATCTGACCAAGGAGACTGCCTCCGACCGGCTTATCGAGGCCATCAAGACCGTTCATTCCGGCCGCAAGTACGTGAGCCCCACCCTGGCGGAAAGACTGGCGGAAACATTGACGGAGGAGGTCCAGGGGCCCCTCCATGAGCTCCTGAGCGACCGGGAGTACGAGGTTTTACTCCTGCTGGCCCGGGGGAAGGCCCCTTCGGCCATAGCCTCGGAGATGTTCCTGAGCGTAAAAACCGTCAGCACCTACCGCAGCCGCATCCTGGAAAAACTGAATCTCAAAACCAACACCGATCTCGTCCGCTACGTCCTGGATCACAATCTCCTGTAGTTCCCCGTCCGTGTAGGAATTTTCCTACACGGGGAATTCCGGATTTCCTACAAAAAAAACATCCCTTTCCTACAAGGAAAATAGCCTTTGTCCTATGGAGCTTTTGATGTCTCTGTGTTACTTTCTCTATATCAATAAAGGAAAATTGTTGCGTTTGTCTCGGGCAGTATGACTGCAGGTCTTCGCGGGATTGTAAGTGAGAAAAGCGTGGGCGGGGTTTTATGAAGATCTTTATAGTTGAGGATTCGGCGCTGGTGAGAGGAAGGATCATCGTAATGCTCTCCAACATGCCGGGCATTCGGATCTGCGGTATCGCGGGGACTCCCGAGGACGCAGTCAGAAGCATCAATACCCTGAACCCGGACGTGGCGGTTGTGGACCTGAAGCTTTACGGGGGTACCGGATTGGACGTGATACGAAACATAAGAAAAGAAAACAAACAGGTGGTTATTATCGTGCTCACCAATTATGCCTATCCACAATACCGGGAGAAATGCGTGGAGCTGGGGGCCGATTATTTCTTCGACAAATCCGTGGAATTCGAAAAGGCCATCGATACCATCGTCTCGCTGAGTGAAGTGCACAGGGTCAACGTTTAGGATCTGAAAAGGCAGGCAGAGAGCTCTGGGGTTCCAAGTCTCGTGGCAGAGGGTCTGCTGTTTAAATAAAGGGATAAGAACAAGGAGGAAGAGATATGAAGTGGTTCAATAACATGAAGGTTTCCATGAAGGTTCTGCTCTGCTGTTTCGTTTTCATAGCGCTGATCATAGCCCTCTCCGTGCAGGGGATCATTTCCGCAAGAAAGGCGGACGCCTGTTTCGTCGAGTTTTTCAATGACCGCTTCGTTCCGGTCCGGGAGCTGAACCGGATCATGCGCGATCTCCTGCAGATCCGCGTCAACATGCTGCAGGAGGATATGGCGGCCAAGTCGGGGGACTGGAAGACCGTTGAGGAGCGCATGCAGGCCACCAACAAGCTCGTGGCTAATTATCAGGAAAACTGGAAAAAATACCGATCCAGCATGACGCCGGAAGAGAAGAA
>CALCJG010000232.1 GCA_937967705.1 uncultured Spirochaetia bacterium | reverse complement strand
ACGGCCACCTGCATGGAGCCTGACGAGGAAATCACCTTGACCGGGAATCGATCCCGCACCTTCAGCTCCTTGGCATCCTCCTGTGATATCTCCACGTAACCTTCCGGATAGTCCAGCAGTGTGGCATTGTATTCCCGGAGGGGGATATACGTCTTCATCATCAGGTTGTTCTGATGCCAGTAGTGCTGCGCTTTACCCACCATCAGCAGGCAGTTATACTCACCTTCCGCCCGGGCTGCCTCCAGCGCTCCGCTTACACCGAGGAACCTGAGTTTTCTTCCGGCTTTGGCCAGGTCGAAATGCCTGGTCCCCTCGGGGTTCTTGTCGTCTACCGGCCATTGAAGGCCGAATTTCTTCAATTTGTCATAGGTGATGCCTGCATAAGCTGGAGTGAGTTTGGCTATTTCCGCCATGATGTCGGATGGCGAACCGTAGCTCCATTTGGCTCCGGCTTTCTCTGCCAGCATCGAGATGACCTTCCAGCCGGGCTCCATACCCTGGGCCGGGTCGATCTTCTTTTCCGACAGCTGCACCCGTCTTTCCGTATTCGTGTAGGTGCCGTCGGTTTCCACATAGCTGGCAATGGGCAGCACGACGTCGGCATATTTGGTAAAGGCGTTCTGGAAGGTCCCGATATAGAGGACGAAATCAAGCTTTTCGATCTCCTCGGCATACCGGATGATCCCTTCGTCATGATCCGCCACTATCAGCGCTTTGAGTCCCTTCTCTTTGCCCGAGAGATAGTCATAGATGGGTTTACCGGCGCTGGCTCCCATCTCCCCTCCCCAGGCGCTGTTGAATTTCTTGACCACGGAGGCGTCCGACAGGGGCTGAAAACCCGTAAGCAGATCGGGTGCAAGGCCCATGTCATACCCCCCCTGGAGGTTGTTCAACCCGGCTACCGGATTGACGCCGCATCCCTCTTTACCGATCTTGCCGGCGAGAAGGAAGAGATCGTATATGTAACGGATGGTCTCTTCATCGAGGCCGGATATTCCGGAGCTGAAGAAGACCATGGCCGTTTTGGCACCGGCAAGGGCCGCCGCCGTTTTCTTGATGTCCGCATAGGGTATGCCCGTATCGGCAGTGACCTTGTCTTCCGTAACCGACTTGAGGGCATCCGTAAACTTTTCCACCCCCTCCGTATTGGCGGAGATGAAAGCCTGGTCCTGCAGGTTCCCGTCGACGAGGGACTTGGCCATACCCGCCAGGAAGCTCTTCTTGGACCCGGGTTTGATCTGAAAGAAGTCCCTGCTCAAACGAGCCATCTGGGTCTTTCTGCTGTCTACCGTAACGACATGGGAGCCGTTCAGGGCCGCCATGTGTATTTCGCTTCCAATGATGGGGTTCTGCTTGGTTATGTCGATGCCGACGAGAAGAATGAACTCCGCTTTTCTGATTTCGTCCAGAGAACCCAGCATACCGGCCATTCCCGTTCCCTCGTAGAGGACGTTCAGGCTGTTCCTGTGACCGGACTCGGAGTCGAGACTGATATTACCGGTCTTGTAGACGGAACGGGCCAGTTTCATCAGGAGATAGCTTTCCTCGTTGCTGCTGCGGGGAGAAGCGAGAAAACCTATGCTGTCGGGATTGGCTTTAAAGGCGTTGAGTTTTTCTATGGCGAAAGCGATGGCATCTGAATAGGAGGCTTTTTGAAACTCCTTATCCTTTTTGATAAGGGGGCTTGTGATACGCTGACTGGTGTTGAGAAGCTCATGGATGTTCCAGCCTCTCACACAAAGCCTTCCTTTGCTTACAGGATGATTTTGGGAGGGAAAGACTCTTTCGACTTTGTTGTTGCCAATTTTAATGTGGTGTCCACAACCAGTTCCGCAAAAAGTACAAACACCAGGTTTCTGATTCATACCATAAACTCCGCATTCTAAATTTTGAATATAGTACACCCCCGATCTTGATCGAGTTAGCGCATAGTACTCACCAGCATCTCAACAGACTGCGTCGCTTAGATCGACACATAAACACTGCTGAATACTACAGGCTAATCGACAAGACCACGATGCAGAGTTTATGTTCGATCTGCGACCTTGCGGTCTTGGGATTACCCAATTGCTTCAATAGCCACTTAAAGACGATAGGGTATATTTAGCAAGTTTTTTTTCGAAATAATAAAGGGAGTTGAATAAATATTTTTTTGGATGTGAATAAATGTCGAGAAGAATGATTCCTGTGGCATGAATGGAAGGTTGATATGCGCGGAATGCCCGTCGGCCCGGAAAAGAGGTGGTCCTCAGGATGTTTTTCTGCTCAGCACCAGTTTCATGATGTAGATCAGATTGGCGAAGCTGCTGATCCCGCCGGAGAACCGTTCCTTGACAATCCCCCTGGGCAGGCGGTCTACAGCAAATTTTATGGCGTT
>CALCJG010000231.1 GCA_937967705.1 uncultured Spirochaetia bacterium | reverse complement strand
ATTCTTGATATCCTTATTCCTTTCGAATTGGGTCATTGTCGATCTGATCAAACGATGATCGTACTTCGTATCGGCCCGCCCCCAACAGCCGGCGGACAAGAAAGGTAAGACTAACGCGGCTCAGTATACCCTTTTCTGCGGGACTCTGTCCATAGTTGTGATGCAGCGGCTGCATCTTCACCTTCTCGATGGGAAACCCGCAATGGCCCCGTCCATGTTGCCACGATCAGTAATGAAATGAAAGGAGTCGCCTCTTCCAGGCCGCGCATCCATCGCATTGCACTGAGGTAACGTCAAGTATTTTGTGTCAGCAAGCAAAAACATAGTGCACCCCATAGCGTATGTTCTCATAGAGGAAGACCGCATACAGGATCCGTTCCATGCTGGTCCTGTTCTCGAAGACCCCCATGGGCCGTGTCCTCCTGCGCACCTCCCGGAAGACCCGCTCTATGGCGTTGGTGGTCCGTATCTTTCTCCTGAACAGCTTGTCGGCAAAACCAAAACAGGTGAGCAGATCGTCGAGGTCATCCCGCAGGCACTTCACCGCCGCGGGATATCTGTCCTCCCAGGCAGTGCTCCATCGTTTCGCAGCGGAGCGTGCCTCTCTCAGGTTCTTCGCCCCGTAGATCTTCACGAGGCCCCTCTTCACCTCTTCTGTGTCCGCCTTCCTGACCTTGTCGAGGATATTGCGCATCTTGTGGGCCCAGCACCGCTGGAGGGGGATGAGGGGATAGACGCTCCTCACCGCGCTGATGAGGCCCGGCCCTCCGTCGACACAGACGACCTCGGTCTCCCTGCCCGAGAGACCCCGGGCGGTGAGGCGGGTGAGGAAGGACTCCCATTCATCGGCGCTCTCCGACCGGGCAAGCCTGAAGTCGATGATCTCCTTCTTCCCGTCATGGCGTATCCCCAGGGCGACAAGGACGGGTCTTTTTACGGGGCCCGCCCCGGTCTTCCGGGTAAGGACCACACCGTCGAAGAGAAGGGCGCGATAGGTTCCCTTGAGCCTCCGCCTGTGGAAGGCGGATACTGCCTTATCGAGGGTCTTTGCCACCCTGCTTACCGTGGCGGGGCTTACCTTCTCCCCCAGGATGGAAAGGAGGGCCTCTCCCACCTTGCGGGTGGACAGGCCGAGGAGAAAGCTGGTGAGGATGAGACGGTCCACATCCTGTGACCGGCGCGCATAGGCCCTTATGACCTCGACGGGGTTGTAGGTCCTCGTCCGGGGGACGGATACGAGGACATCCCCCAGCTCGGTGAGGAGGTGGCGCATGTAATGGCCGTTGCGCCTGTCCGGTATGCCTCCCGCCTCTCTCTCGGCGAGGTGGAACCGGAGCTTCTGTGTCATGCGGTCGGTCAGGAAGGATGAGATCGCATCCCGTGCCGCACCCCGGTAATCCCCTGTCCATTCCTCCGAAGAAGCGATGTTCATCTCCTTGACCACAGCCATTGCCTCTGGTAGACTCCGAATCATAATCCTGTTTTGCTTCATCTGGGGTACCTCCTTAATCATAGTTCTGAACCGTGGTGGGTTCTTCGCTATGATGGTACCCCAGTTTTTGTTCCTGACACAAAGAATGATACATTACCCTGTCGGTAATCGTACTTGACGTTTATTCCGTGGATATGCTAAGTATACCTACATGGTAGAACGACCTTTCTGGATAAGTCGCATAGAAGAGGCATGGAAGGAGGCATCCATTGTCTGGCTGGCCGGTGTCAGACGAGCGGGAAAAACGACACTTGTCCAGAGCCTTGGGGAGGACCGGATACTCTATGTAAACTGCGATCTGCCTGTAGCCTCCAGCATGACGGCCGACCCGGAGCTATTTTTCCGGGACTGCGGCCGACCCGTGGTCGTCTTTGACGAGATCCACCGGCTTCCCGACCCGAGTATGGTGCTTAAGATAGGTGCCGATCTCTTTTCTGAGCTGAAGATCATTGCCACAGGCTCATCGACATTGGCCGCGAGCAGGAAATTCAAGGATACCCTGACGGGCAGGAAGCGTGTTGTTCGTCTTACGCCTGTTTTGTGGGACGAGCTTCCGGCATTCAACGCGCCTCTCTCCCGGCGGCTTTATCATGGAGGTTTGCCCCAAACCCTTTTGGCGGAATTGGAACCGATGTCGTTCTACCGCGAGTGGATGGATTCATTTTTTGCCCGTGATATCCAGCAGCTTTTCGCCTTCCGCGATCCCGCGAAATTCAACATGCTTTTCTAATATCTCCTGAAACAAAGCGGTGGGCAATTTGAGATCACAAGGACC
>CALCJG010000230.1 GCA_937967705.1 uncultured Spirochaetia bacterium | reverse complement strand
TTCGTTCAGGACATGATCACGAAGTTCCTCCTGGGGCATACGGAGATTCTTAAACAGGGCGAAGATGCCACTATCCCAGTAAGAATAGAGAAGGTATAGCCATGTATTTGATCAAGAAAAGCGATGTTTTAAACCTGGCAAAGGAGTTGAGCAAGGAATATCAGGTCTTCGGTCCTGTAATCCAGAAGGAAACCGGGCAAACCTTCTTCGACAAGGTGGAGGATGTCAGCGAGATCAGCCTGAGCGCGCCGATCCCCTCCGTTCCTCCGAAGCACGCGGTTTTCCCGCAGTTGGAAACAATCATGAAGTACAAATATTCCGGAGAATCCAGGAAGGCGGAGATAGAGACCGTTTTCGATACTTCTTCGAAGGCCCTTTTCGGCCTCAGGGCCTGCGACCTGACGGGTCTGCAGTGCCTGGACCGGTTTTTCATGGGACAGGAGTTTGTGGATGAGGTCTACGTCAATCACCGGAAGCGCATGTTCATCGTGACCAATACCTGCAATGTTCCCTTTAAAAATTGCTTCTGCGTCTGTACGGACAGCGGTCCCGCCGCCGAGGAGGGCTATGACCTCAATCTGACGGATCTGGGCGATCACTATCTGGTGGAGGCCGGCAGCGAGAAGGGAAAGGCTTTTGCGGAAAAACTCTCCCTGGAAGCCGCCAACGACAGCCACCTCAAGCAGAAGAAGGAAGTCGTGGACAAGTCCATCGCCTCTTTCGAGACGTTTGCGACGGACTCCAAGGCGTGGATCTCCCGCGTTATGAACCGCGTAACCACTGGTTTTATCAAGGAAGATGTCTGGAACTATATCGGGGACCAGTGCTTCGAATGCGGGGCCTGCACCTTTGTATGCCCCTCCTGTTCCTGCTTCAATATTGTGGATGTGGCAAACGGGGAAACGTCCCATGACAGGCTCAGGACATGGGACTCCTGCTCCTACGAAGGCTATTCCCGCATGGCTGGGGGACACAATCCCAGGAAGCCTGTGGAAGATAGACGTAATAAGAGATTTTTCTGCAAGCTGTCCTATTCTCAGATGAAGAAATATCTGAGGCCCGGCTGCGTGGGATGCGGCAGATGCGACTGGGTTTGCCCCGGCGACATCGGTCTGCCGAACGTAGTGACTTATATCAGAAGAGAAATTACAGAATAGGTAAGGGCTATGGGTGATTTTAAAATTGTAACCGTTCCGGAAGTAGCGACAATCGATGAGATTCGTGATGAGATAAAGGACGTTAAGACCTTTTATCTCTCCTTTGAGAACAAAGCGCTCGACAGCCAGTTTAAAATAAAGTCGGGCCAGTTCATCATGCTGACGGTTTTTGGAGCTGGAGAGGCCGCTTTCTCCCTTCCCCCCAGCCCTGAGAATGACCGTTTCCACATAACGGTAAGAACCGTTGGAAAAGTGTCCGCCGCACTGCACGCACTCAAGGTGGGCGATAAAGTAGGTATCCGGGGCCCCTTCGGCAACGGGTTCCCTTTCGAAGAGATCAAGGGCAAGAATATAATTTATGTGGCGGGCGGTATCGGTCTGATCCCTCTCCGCTCTTCGATCGTGCATGTGTTGCAGCACAAGCAGGATTTCGGCCGTGTGGCGGTCTGCCTCGGCGCCAGGACTCCTGAGGACCACATGTACAAGGAAAACCTGAAGGAATGGCAGTCCGGCGTTCCCGGGTTTGAGTGCCATCTCACAGTGGATATCGGGGTTCCCGGATGGACCGGAGAAGTGGGTTTCGTGCATACCCTCCTCAACAAGGTCGATATCCCCATGGACAACACCGTGGCATTCGTATGCGGTCCTCCCGTTATGTTCAACACGGTAATCAAGGAGTTGATGGGCCGGGGGCTCAGCGATGAGAACATCATCTCCACGTTGGAAAGACACATGAAATGCGGGATTGGCAAATGCCAGCATTGCGCCATAGGCAGAACCCTGGTCTGCACTGACGGACCGGTCTATACCTACCGGCAGATAAAGACTCTGGGAGAACAGATCTGATGGATATCTTTCAGGGCATCTCCGAGGTCATGAGCAAGAAGACCTGCATCGTCGCCGTGGGCAGCGAGCTGTACAGGGATGATGCCGTGGGACTGTATCTGGTCAACCGGGTATTGCGGGGAGCCCATTCGGATCGGGTGACTTTCATCATGGCGGAGGATGTCATCGAGAACTACGTCTTCAAGATCGCCGGTGAAGACTGCGACAACGTGATGATCATTGATGCCGTGAAATCGGATTCCGAAGTGGGTTCTGTGGTTTTCGGGCCGCTGGGAGAGTTTAATGAACTGATCGGCGATTTCTCAACTCATAAACTTTCCCTGAAGCTTTCCGGAAAGATACTGGAAGACCATAACAAGAAGACCTATCTGCTGGGCATTGAGGCGGGTGATCTGGATTTTGGGAACGGATTGACCACGGACGTGAAGAAGAGCGCGGATATACTGGCAGATTTTTTAATCAATACGATCAATAACAACCCAAAGGAGCATATTTATGAACAGTGATTTTTATGGAAAGCTGTTATATGAGACAGATGTCTACGGAAATCTGTTGACTGCGATGCTGATCCTGCTGATCACGGCTGTGGTCGTCCCCTTCGTTTCGGGGAAGAGGAAGCTGGCAGGCTGGTTGAATTTTATCCTGGTCGCCATAGCGGCGGTCGTTATGCTGAATATCAGTTATGTGACAGTATTCGAATCATCAAAACTGTCACAGCTAGTAAACATCGGGCCCGTGGGTATCTACTTCCTGGTGGACAGCCTTTCGGGATTTTTTATCGGTATAATAGCCTTCATGGCCATTATCAGCGCCTTCTATTCCATCAATTACATGGAACATTATCCCGATTACAAGATGGCGGGTTACTATGTCAGCTATCCCCTTTTCATCCTGGGTATGATCGGAATCGTGACGGTGGATGACCTCTCCCTCGGGTTCACGATTTCCTGGCAGCTGATGACCATCGCCTCCTACTTCCTCGTACGGTTCGAGTACAAGAAGAAGGAGAATATCAAATCGGCCAACAAGTACCTTGTGCTGATGGAGCTTGCGTGGATCTTCGTTCTGGCCGGGGCTTTCATGATCAAGGGAGCCGCCTTCGGCGACTCGCTTCATGCTCTCATCATGAAGCTTGGCGGGATGGCCAGCAGCGCCCAGTACCTCATCTACGGCCTTATCCTCCTGGGTTTCGCCTTCAAGGCCGGTATCTTCCCCCTCGGCCAGCTCTGGTTGCCCGATGCGCACTCCATCGCGCCGTCTCCCATCAGCGCCCTGCTTTCCGGCGTCATGATCAAGACCGGTGTTTACGGGATCATAAGGACCTTTTTCTGGATGGTTCCCCATTCCGAAAACTTTCATTATAACGGAACCTTCTGGGGCATCCTGATCGCCTCCTTCGGCGTGGCGACTCTCTTCATAGGCACAGTGCAGTCCATGAAACAGAACGACTCCAAACGGCTGCTGGCCTACAGCTCTATCGGACAGATCGGTTACATCATCTTCGGTATCGGTTCTGCCCTCTATATGTTCAACACCAATTCCGAGATGCTGAAGCTCCTGGGGCTTGTCTCCGTCGTCGGAGTCATCTATCACATTCTCAACCACTCCATCTTCAAGGGACTGCTCTTCCTCAGCAGCGGCAGCGTGCTGTATGCGACGGGAACGAAGGACCTTAACAAGCTGGGCGGTTTGATGAAGCTCATGCCCATAAGCGCCCTGGTGGCCGGTATCGCATCGCTCTCCATCTCCGGTGTTCCGCCCTTCAGCGGTTTCGCCAGCAAGTGGACCCTCATTTCCACTTCACTCCTGGCGGGCGGCGAGGTGCTCTTCCTGGTTCTCTTCGGGATCATCGCTCTCTTTACCAGCGCGGTGACGCTCTCCTGCTATGTGAAATTCTTCGGCATGACCTATACCTCAGCGGGAAGCGAGTGGAATGCAGAGCACGAAGTAAAAGAAGTGCCCGTAGGAATGCTGCTGCCCAAGCTGGTGCTTGCAGCGCTCTGCGTCATTCAGGGCCTGCTTCCTTTCTTCTACTTCAAGGCCATCATCGGAATATTCCAGAATTCAAAAGGTTCGATAGTACATGCGGCCTTTAACAATATGAATCTCAACGAGCGGGTTACTACGAGTATGATGGGCGTTTCTGTAAATCTGCCAGGAATGTCTGCAGTCTCCTCAGTGGCTGTACCGGCAGTGGTTCTGATCGTTCTCATCGCGGCCATACTCTTCGCCTGGTGGCTTAAAAACTCGGCAGGCTCCAAGGATCGCATAACGGACACCTGGCTCTGCGGCTACAGGTCTCTGGGAGATGACAACAGGTACCGCAACAGGAACGTCTTCGCGGCATTAAAGAGCGTTCTCTGGTGGACCGGCGGAAATGTTAAAGAGTAGCCCTGGACTGCCCTATTTAACAACTTTATAAGAGGTGCACTATGCCAAACATCGATGAAGTAAAGAAAAGACTGACCGATAAATTCAAGGGCGACATCACTAACATCGATCAGCCCGTAAACAATAGACTTTTCGTGGACATCAAGAAGGACAAGGTCAAGGAAATATCCAATGAGGTGATAGCCATGGGCGGCCGTTATCTCGTAAGCGTGGGATATGACCGGCTGGCTGAAGAGGGAGTCCTTGGACTCATCCATACCTTCTCCCTCGACAAGGACAGCATAATGATGGCCCTGAGGACGAGTACTCCCGAGAATGAACCCATCGAATCCATCACTCCGGATATTCCCAACGCCGGCTGGTCCGAGCGGGAATATATGGACCTGCTGGGGATGAAATTCAAGAATCACCCCAAACCCAAAAGGCTTATCGTTGCCGACGACTGGCCGGCGGACGTATATCCCCTCCGCAAGGACGTGCCCTGGAACCTGATGCCTCCTCCGGCCGAGAATGTGGCCTATGAGCTGGACAAGTGCCCCGAGGGGTGTACGGTGGTTCCCGTGGGTCCCTATCATCCCACGCTCCACGAACCCGCCCATTTCTCCGTTTTCGTGGACGGCGAGACCATCAAAGGAGCGGACTACCGCGGATTTATGACTCACCGCGGTATCGAGAAACTCTGCCAGACTCAGCTTACCTATAATGAGATCCCCTTCGTGGCCGAACGTATTTGCGGTATCTGCGGATCGGTGCACGCCACCTCCTATTCCCAGGCTGTGGAGCAGGCGGCGGGGCTCAAGATATCCCGCAGGGCCGAGTACATCCGGACCATCATGCTGGAGATCGAGCGTGTCCACTCACACCTGCTCTGGCTGGGGATCGCCGGTCACTTGATCGGTTTTGATACTGTTTTCATGCAGTCCTGGCGCGTTCGGGAGCCCATCATGTGGCTGGGGGAGAGGCTTACTGGTAACCGGAAGACCTACGGCATGATCGTCGTGGGCGGCGTACGCCGGGACATCACCCCTGAACTCAAGGAAGACATCCTCAATGTCATAAACAAGATTGAGGAAGAACTGCTGGTTGTGAAAAATGCAGTCATCGGCGACACGGCCATACACAAGAGAACCAAGGGCGTGGGACGCATCACGAAAGAGGAAACCATCAAATGGAGCCTGGTCGGACCGGTGGCAAGGGCCCGGGGCGTGGATATCGACGCCCGCAGGGACAATCCCTATGCCGCGTACGACGAGATGAAGTTTGACGTTCCCGTATTCGACGATTGCGACGTCTGGGCCACGGTCCTCGTCCGCATTATAGAGACCTTTGAGGCCATAAAGATTATCCGCCAGTGTCTGGATAAGATGCCCAATGACGGCCCAGTCCTCACGGAATACCTGGATCCCCTTGCGCCAGGAAAACATGGGCTGACCTGTGTTGAGGCTCCCCGGGGCGAGGTGGTTCATTATCTCATCACCGGAAAGGAGAACAGTCCGGAAAGATGGCGTGTGCGCGCCCCTACGTATCCCAATCTCCAGGGAGTGCCGCTCATGCTCCTCAACGATCAGTTTGCCGACCTGCCGATCATTATTGGAAGCATCGACCCCTGCTTTTCCTGCACGGACCGGGTGGATGTGATCAATATAAAGAGCGGTGAAGTACAGAAGATGAACAGACATGAGCTTGAAGAAATGTCTAGAAAGTATAAAAAATAGGGTAGGTGAATCATGGATATACTTCTGATCTTTGTGAATATCGTCATTTTTCTCGCACTTGCCCCCTTGTTCGAGGGTGTTATCAGGAAGCTGACTGCCAAGGTGCATTCCCGTCAGGGCCCGCCGGTGGTACAGCCCTATTATGATGTCCTCAAGCTTCTGGGGAAGGAGAATCTTGTAACGGGCAATCTGGGATTTAAGATGGCCCCGGTCATTGCCCTGGCCTCGATATTGACGGCCATCGCCCTTATTCCTCTGGGATTCCGGGAAAACTTCCTGACGCAGTATGCGGATATCATCACGATCATCTACCTGCTGACTCTGGGGGGTGTTGCCATACTCCTGGGGGGTCTGGCCAGCCGGAATACCTACGGCGTCATCGGTGCCAGCCGTGAGATGATCACCATGATCATGGTGGAGCCTGTCCTGGCGATGTCCTTCATCATGGGTGCCGTCAAGACCAGGAGCCTGGGGCTGGACTCTACCATGTATAGCACCCTGGGGTCTGGCTACAGTTGGTCATTGGCCCTGATGCTCCTGGTGTTCATCATGGCGCTTCAGGCCTTTGTGGGCCGTCAGCCGTTCGACATCGCCGAAGCGGAGCAGGAAATCATGGAGGGGGCTTTCATAGAATACAGCGGACCCAATCTGGGACTCTTCAAGCTGTATAAAATGCTGAAGCAGATGTTCTATGCGGTTCTGTTCGTAACGATCTTCATGCCTTTCCTGAAAACGGGTTTCTTTATTGCGGACGTGGCCATCCAACTGGTAGAAGTGCTGGTGGTTATCGTTCTCATCGCTGTTCTGGGTTCTACGAACCCCAGGTTGAGAATCGATCAGGCCGTTAAGTATTTTGCCGTTCTGATCTTTCTTTCCCTTGCAGCTGTGGGGCTATCCGTATACGGCATATAAATTTATAAAAAAGGAGAACGCTTGTGTGGCTGATAAGTAAAATTAAACAGGTATTATTGGTTGCGAAACCGGGAGTTGTTACACTGAGCTATCCCTTTGCTCCGCACCCCGTTCCAAAGGATTATCGGGGACAGCCGTATTGGGATCATCATAAATGCATCGGATGCGGAGGGTGTGCGGCCCATTGTCCGGCCCGCACCATCATGATACGGGACGTCTGTCAGGAACTGAGGGTCATGATGTATGACGGATCGCGCTGCACCTACTGCGGCCGTTGCGCCGATGTTTGTCCGGAAGACGCGATCACCATGACGCCGCTCTATGAAATGGCGACCGGCGACAAGAATGATCTTTCTGAAACCATGGAGCTCTTTATGGCAACCTGTCATAGATGCGGAAGGTGCTACGATCATGAGACCGGCAATTCCATTGATAAGATGCGCAACATCGGGTACCGTTATGACAGCATCGAGATGAGGGCCGTCATTCCCAAGACGACGGAACAGCTGGATCTGAACGTGCTGAAAGAGACGGAGAATTTCAAACGACCTGAGAAAAAATAGGAGAATGAACATGCTTTCCAATATATCCAAAAAGGTTTTTACGAAGTCCCTCTGGGTGTATCACTGTAACTCGGGGGCCTGTAACGGATGCGATATCGAGATATTGAACGTTCTCACTCCCTATTATGATGTGGAGCGCTTCGGGATCAAGCTCGTTGCATCCCCGCGGCATGCCGATGTCATGCTGATTTCCGGAGGGGTTACGAGACCGACGCTTCCCATCGTGAAGAAAGCCTATGATGCGATGCCCAATCCCAAGCTGGTCTTCGGGATAGGTTCCTGTGCAACGGGCGGTGGATGCTGGTTTGACTGCTATAACGTTACCGGCGGTGCCGAAAAGGCCGTTCCGGTAAATTACTTCGTGCCGGGATGTCCTCCCCGGCCGGAAGCCATTATCTACGCTGTGGCCCTGGCGCTGGGCCTGGTGGACAAGAATGTGGCTCCGGTTGATGTGAAGCAGATGGAGCTGCCCATCGACATGTACGAGAGGAACAAGGCCTGGGAAGAGAGGAACGCGATCTACGAATTGCTCAAGGACTGAGTGGGGTATCAATCGTTCCCCTTTTCAGTTGAAGCGCGGGGTGTATCGGTCCGCGCGGTATCAAAACTAATCACGGGAGTCATTTTATGGGTAAAAAAATATTATTAGTCGATGATGATAAGGATCTGGTAACGACCCTTTCCCAGGCTCTGAGAATGAACGGCTATACGGTCGTTGAGGCTTACAGCGGAGCGGAGGGTTTAAAAACACTCCTGGAAGAGAAACCGGATCTGATAATTCTGGACGTTATGATGGAAAAGGACACGGCCGGCTTCGAGTTTCTGGACCAGATTCGCAGCAAGAGGCCGACATCGAAATACAAGGATTATGCGGGTGTGCCGGTCATTATGCTCACGGCTATTGATCAGGTGACCAACTCCCGTTTTTCCCTGAACGAGGATCAGAGCTTTCTGCCCGAACTGAACGATTTTCTGACAAAACCCGTCAAATTTGACGATTTATTACAGAAGGTAAAAAAATACGCGTAGTCATATCCTGTAAGGCGCATGTCATCTGTTTAACGATAACACCTCTCATCCTGGGAGGTGTTTTTTTAGGCTGGAAACCGCTTTTTAAGAATCGTCCCGGGGGTTCCTGCAACCGGGATCTGTCGGGAGCAGTCTATAATGGAAAAATGTTATTGACATAAACGGGTCTATTTCAGCTATTCCTTATAACTGAGTCTGGTCACAGTATCTGGAAAAGCGATTGGGACTGATTGCTCGTTTTTGTCCTGGTCTCATGCAAAAACCGTTATATGCGGTCATCCAGGGATGATACCGGGGAAGAGTACATTTTTTCCGTTGATTAGTTGTAAATGAGCTAAAATATCTGAAAAATCGTAAAGACATAACCTGTTCCGTATGTTTAAAAAACGGTTTCAGCAAGTCAAGATTTACATTTTTTCAGGTAAACCATTATAGAGGAGGAAGGTGATTTATGCCTACCTACGAATACGAATGCAATGAATGCCGGAAGCGTTTCGAACTGTTTCAGTCAATGAAGGATGAACCTGTCAAAACCTGCAGTCATTGCGGGGGAGAGGTCAGAAGACTCATCGGTGCCGGCGCGGGGATTATATTCAAGGGTTCCGGATTTTATGTCAATGACTACAAAGGAAGCAAAGCGGCCTGTTCCTCTTCTGGGACTTCCGAAACTTCCTCCAGTTCGGATTCCTCGGATGCCTGCTCAAGCTGCAGCATGAATGAATCCTGCTCCTCCTAATCAGAGTTCCTTCTTCAGCATGAGCGCCCTCTTCTGGCGATAGAGAGTCAGCAGGTACTTTTCTATGGCCAGTATGGCGCTCCCTGGTATCAATTCATCCTTCACTTTTACCCCGATCAGCCTGTCCGTAAAAGCACGCACATCCTCCGCTGATTTGATTATATCAGGAGGGAGGAGAAGGTATTCCGAATCCGGAATGATCAGTTTTTGGCTGCGCTTGGGGTACAGTACCTTGCGGGCGTTGTAAATAGGGACCACTATCTTGAGATTGTGATCACGAAATTCATTGATCATCTGGTCGATGAGCAGATCGTTGTCCGGGGTCAATTCCAGAAAGTCGGAAAGGGGTAGCACCGGAGCGCTCATGTCGATGATCTTTTCATAAACCTTCCTGGTCTCATGGGATATCTCCCTTTTTGGGGATGTCTCCGATTTTCTAACCTGTGCGGATTTGACCTTGCCCCCGCCGAAGAGGGAACCGAAGATATCCTTGATCCATTGGATGAAGGATCGTCCCGAGTTCTTTTCGGGCTGCTTGCGGTCCATCTCCTTTTTCAGCGTTACGTGTTTCTTGAAGTTTTCATAATCGGCGACAACGGATTTCAGTTTTTCAACACTCTGGGCATCCTCCAGGTAATGCTGCAGAAGGTCATCGGAGGACAGAAGCCTGAGGGCTGTTTTGTAGAGGACATCCATGTTCTGTTCCGCGCGGTGCCTTTCATTGTAGGGGAGTGCGGCGAATTGATCCTGCTGATAGAGGATCAGCTGGTTGAGATCCGAAATGAAATCCAGGAACTGACTGCCGTCGATGAAATAATGCCGTCCGTCTTCATGATCCAGGGTGATGATGTTGTTCCTGGCCAGGTTGTC
>CALCJG010000229.1 GCA_937967705.1 uncultured Spirochaetia bacterium | reverse complement strand
CAACCATATCTGATCCGGGGATGTCCCTTTGTTTAGGTTTTCCGGCTTCAGCGGTTGAGTTCTCTTCCCATATTTCGGGAATGGAGCGTCGGGGGATCAAAAATACCAATCTGGGAGGCGTAATGTTAACCAAGGCATACAGGCAATTCATCGGTGTCATCACCGTTCTGTTTCTCGTAATCAACACCCTTTTCTGGTCGCTCTTTCTCTATCCCGTAACCCTGCTGAAGATACTCTTTCCGGTCCCCATCATCCGGCATTTCTTTACCTGGGTGCTGAAGTGGATCGCCCATTCCTGGATTTTCTGCAATAACATGGGGATGCGTCTCACCCGGGAGATCCGCTGGGATGTTAAGGGAACGGATGACCTGAGCACTGATCAATGGTATCTGGTCATCGCCAATCATCAGTCCTGGACAGACATCGTCGTACTGCAGAAAATTTTCCATGGGAAGATCCCCTTTCTCAAGTTCTTTCTGAAAAAAGAACTCATATGGGTGCCGGTGCTTGGACCGGCCTGGTGGGCCTTGGACTTCCCCTTCATGAAGCGATATTCCGCCTCTTTCCTGGAGAAGAATCCCCACCTCAAGGGCAAGGATATCGAGATCACCAAAAAGGCCTGTGCCAAGTTTAAAAACATGCCGGTCTCCGTTATGAACTTCGTGGAGGGGACCCGTTTTACCCCGGAGAAACATCGCCGGCAGGCCTCTCCTTTCCGAAACCTCCTCAAACCCAAGTCCGGGGGGATCGGTTTCGTCTTCTCCACCATGGGGGAACAGCTCACCAGCGTGCTCAATGTGACCATCGCCTATCCCGGCGGGCCTTATTCCTTCTGGGAATTCCTCTGCGGATACGTACGGGAGATACTGGTGGAGGTGGACGAGATCCCCGTGGACGAAAAGCTCCTGGGGGATTATGTAAACGATCCGGACCATCGGGAAAGCTTTCAGCAGTGGCTGAACGGTCTCTGGCGGGAGAAAGATCTCACCCTCGATGTCATGCTGCAGCGGGAGGGGCCCCGCAGAAAGCTTGTATCCCGGCGTGAGGCGGAAAAGGTTCTCGCCGAAAGCCGCAATCTCAACTGAGTCGCCCGGATTTACCCTGTATAAAGAAAACCGCTCCTTCTCCGGGAGCGGTTTTGTCAGGGTCCCTTCCTCCTGCCGGAGCCCTGCGGCGCCGGCTCTCATGGACCTGTTAACGTTCTTCGGCTCTCCGCTGCCGTATGAACTCCTCCAGTTCCGTCAGGCGCGCCTCCTTCTCCCGGCGCTCCCGCACCAGGGCGTCAAGCTCAGGATTGCCGCCCCGGCTCGCCGCTTCGCGCTGTCGCTCGATAATGAGTTTCTCCAACTCCGACTGCCGGGCCGCTTCCCGCTGCCTTTCCAGGATGAGTTCTTCGATGGCCGCTGTTCTGGCTTCCTCCCGTTCCCGCTCCTGAATGAGGTCCTGGATCTCGTTGACCGGGGGTTCTTCACGCCGGCGCTCCACTATGCGTTTTTCCAGCTCGGAAATCTCCGCCTCCTCGTCCCGGCGCTCTCTGATGAGGGTATCCCTCCGGTTGTTGCCCGCGCTCTGTGCCTCCTCACGCTGTCTTTCGACAATGAGTTTTTCCAGCTCCGACTGCCGCGCCGCTGCCCTCTCTCGCTCCTGAATGAGTTCCTCGACGGCCGCCTTTTTGGCTTCCTCCCGTTCCCGCTCCTGGATGAGGTTCTGGATCTCGTTGGCCGGTGGTTCTTCGCGCCGGCGCTCCACTATGTGTTTTTCCAGCTCGGAAATCTCCTCCTCTTCATCCCGGCGTTCCCGGATGAGGTTTTCCCTTTGGGTGTTGCCGGCACTCCGTGCCTCTTCGCGCTGTCTTTCCCGTATGAGGTTTTCGAGTTCCGACTGGCGGGCTTCCTCTCTCTGCTTGTCTCTTATCAGGGTTTCCAGGTCGGTGATTTTGGACTCTTCTGTCCTTCTTTCCTTGATGAGATCGTCCAGCTTATCATTAAAAGCTCTCTGTAACATGGCCGACTCCTTTTACTTCCGGGATATGCTTCCTTTCGTCCCTCCCCTGGGCTCACCTGTGGGGTGTCCCTGGAAACCGGCACTCCCTCCGGTTTGCCTGGAGGGACCATGTAAATTCAAGATACTGGATTTACCGGGGAATTTCCAGGGGAAGGGGGATTTTTCTCTTGCGAAAGACGGCAGCAGCAGGAATCCTGCAGGCAAAAGGGCAACGGCGGAGGAAAACTCATGCGGCGTAAGGAAAAACAGATCATTGACGAGAGGGAGATGGAGGATATACTCTGCCGGGCGGAGGTCTGCCGGATTGCCCTGTCTCTGGAGGGGGAGCCCTATATCTTTCCCGTGCATTATGGTTATGAAAGGGGGGTTCTCTATTTTCACTCAGCTCCGGAAGGCAAAAAGTTGGATATTCTCCGGAAGAACAGCAGGGTCTGTGTTGAAGTGGAAACGGACGTAAAGCTCCTGCCTTCCGAAGATCCCTGCGGGTGGGGTACCGCTTTTCGGAGCGTCATCGGCAGGGGCAGGGCCATGATGCTGGAGGGTTACGATGAGAAGGTGAGGGCCCTGACAGTGATCATGCGTCATTATGCCGGGGACGGAAATTTCAGCTTTTCCCCCGGGCGGGTGGAGAAAACCGCTGTCGTGCGCATAGATCTGGAGGAGATGACCGGTAAGCGCTCGGGCTATTGATGCTGCAGCTCCTTCCGGGAGGGCAGAGTATGCCGCTTTATGCTTGCCTTTCCGCGCCCGCCGCTCTTAAATAGTCCGTAATGGTTTTAAAAATACTGGTAAAAGGAGATACCTTGATGAAACTGCCTGCCGTCCTTTTTCTCATGGTTTTAATCAGCACCCTGGTCTACGCAGCGGACTGCGAGGTCGTCTGGAAGATATCCGGGAAGGGGCCCGGCCCGGGAGAGTGCTTCAGCCAGGTTGCCGTCGACGGGGCGGTCTACGAGATACGCTATCCCTGCCGCAAGGGCCATCCCTCCCGAAAGGCGCTCCTGAAGGAGGCCCGGGATGCCTGCCGCAAGGGTAAACTCGTCCCCCCGAGGTTTTATCCCATAAACGAGTAATCCCGCGGCATGATATCAGCGGGATCAATATGCCGGCTGGAATAAAGAAAATTCCCGCCGGAGTTACCGTTCCCCCTCCGGCGTTATCACCCTATTCTGTTCGTAAAAAAAATTATAGTACTCCCGGTAAAAAATGCGAAGGACCTTCCGGCCCGGTGTGTCCAAAAGATAAACGGGCGGGAGGGATGTCGGATGCCCTTTTCTGTGCCGGGGACTGAGCCGTTTCCCCGGGAATAAATCAGGAAGGTAAAGCGCCATGAGAACACAGGAAGAGTGGAGAAAGGAGGTCTGCCGGTACAACATCAGCCTCTTTAAACTGTATATGGGTAAAATCGAGGAAGGTGATGACCGTCAATGGTGCCGGGAGGTGATAGACCGGTATCAGATCGAGCTGAACGTCCTTGACGGGGTCGGCGGAAAACTTGTCTTCTTCTGACTTTCAGTCGAGGGTCATATGCACAACGTTCCCTCGGGAGTTCCAGCGGGCCGCAGCGAGAATACGCAGCAGGTATATCCCCCTTCCGCTTCGTTTGAAAATGTTTTCCAGGTTGTAAGGGGGCGGTATCCTGCAGGGGGTGAACCCGGCGCCTTCATCCCTGACGACGATGTCCACCCTTTCGGGATGAAATCTGAGGGTCAGTATAATCGATTTCGAACGGTCGCATCGATTCCCGTGACGCCAGGCGTTAGTCAGCGCCTCATCAAGGGCCAGGCGCAGCAGGAAGTCGGATACCTTTATCGCATAACCGCTTCTTTTCCGGCTGATGAAATCCTGCAGGGCCTCATGAATGGTTTCATCTATGGCCTGTTTATCCGAAGAGATCATCCATGTTTTCATGCTCTTCTTCAACCTCATCCTTTTGCTCTGATGTCATGTTCCGCTCCTCACTGCGGGGGCGGCGGGGGAGGAGGGCCGGGATGTCCCGGGTGGCCGAGGCCCGGAGGAGGGGGAGGCATGACCTCACGGAATTTTTTCCTCTGCTTTTCATTCAGGAGTTTCAGGATCGCCCTGTCCGTTTCCTCCATGGCGGACCGCATCAGCTTCTCGCAGTCGGAACGCTTCTCGTCGAAACCCTTTTTATGGTTCACCAGGATGGTGTCTATTTTCTCCCTCTGGTCCCTGGTCAGATCGAGTCCCCGGGTCATTCTGTCCAGCAGCTTTTCCCTCATCCTCCTGTCCCTCGCTTTCCGCTCGTCCGCGCTCTCTAATTCCGGGTGCGGAAATCCTTTCCCCCGGGCGAAGTCGCGGCCGAACTGCTGCCTCATGAACTGCGGGAAGTGGCGCTTGATATAGAACCGGTCGGCGGCAACCCCTGTCAGAAGTCCCGCCGTAAAAACGGCAGTACAGAGAAGAGCCAGTCGTGTTTTCGTAATTGGCTGCATCGTATCCCCCCTTATTCGTGAAATAGATCCTTATAGATAATGTCGCTCGATGTGTAGTAAAAGATCGGAAGAGCACACGTCTGAACTCCAGTCACGAGTGGATATC
>CALCJG010000228.1 GCA_937967705.1 uncultured Spirochaetia bacterium | reverse complement strand
TGGTTGAGCCTGACGGGCTTGATAAGCCCTGTCCCCTTTGACCCCGCTCAACACGCTGGCTGTATAGGAATTGGGAGCGTTGAGCCTCAGCACCCACTCTTTCCCGCGGCGGGAAGGGAGGGGCGAGGTTATCCCGTGAACATTGAGAAGAACGGCGCGGAAGCGCAGGACCTCCTCATACGGGCCGGATATTTCTTCTATGAAATTGTACTGCTTCCTGAAACGGAGCTCCCTGTGATTGCGGGAGGTGGCATACTGGACCCGCCGTACGGTGCATCCGCAGTAGGAAGCGATATTCTTGTTCGCCCGGAACTTGTTGCCTGAGAGTAGGACCCCCATGCAGAAATCGAAAAAGAGGCGCCGGGACGAGAGTACTTCCGCGTCATCGAGGGCATACCATCCATTCCGCGCTCCCTTCCCCAGGCGCGAGAGAAGCGCCTTCTCGGAGTTGGTTCTGAAGCGGCCGTCAGCGAGACGGGTGAACAGAAAGGAGCCGGAGAGGACCGCAGAGAGCCGGCGCTTTTGCCGGCAGCGGTCGTTTCCGGGGCGGTGATGGAGCGATGCACAGCCGTAATGACAGTGCAGAAGATCGCAGAGCTCGTCCAGGGAGAAGATACCCGAGCGGAGGGCGAAGTGGTGACGGGCGATGACATAGTAACGGTAGTCATCGAAGCTGCCTCCCATGGATTTGACGAGCCTGACCAGGCCCCGGCTGACGCGGATCACCGGCGGAGTACCTTAGGAGCTTTATGAAGCTAAAGCGCCGACACGGGCGGTGAAAGGAAAACCAATGGACTGCCTGGTAATTTTAACGCGAGACTAACAAAAGTTGAACGGAATGGAGGGAAAAAATGAATTTTTTTCATAAAAAAACACCTCTTTTGAATGGAATTCAAGAAATTGAGGTGTTTTCGAATTGACAAAAGTACCACTGCAATAGTATATTCCATCTATCGTAAATGACGTTGTCAATTCAGGGGTACACCCCTAAACCCGAACCTGAAGCTAGCCCCTTCAGGTTCCTTGTTTTATAAGCTCTCGATCATTTCTTCTGCTAAGTCATCAATCAAAACCTGCCTTTACCGTACCGAAACGGGAATAATAGCACGGAAACAAGTCTAATTAATCAGAATAAATTAATCAATTACTTTTTTTATGTCACATTAGACCCATGCCCCGAACAGAAGAAGCTCCGGAAGGACCATAAACGGTCATTCAGTGATCATTATGGTGCAACAAGGAAACCTGAAAGGAAAGGCTTCTATAAGGGGATACGAGTGAGAGGGGGGAAATGTGAAAAAAATGTAGTTTTAAAAGGATAAAAAGATTTAATAATAAATGAAAATTAATAATTAAACTATTTCACCCTATTCCTATTACTTAGATATAGTATTATTATAACAGGTATGCTAATTATATTGATTATCTGCCAAGAAGTTTTACCAATATGAAAAGGTAATATAGGATTATAAATAATACAAAGAATTAATGATAATATTGTTAGCGATAACCTTTTAGATTTATATGAAACGTATGAAAGGCCACAAGTTGTAAAAGTAGTTAAAATTCTAAGTATAGTATAATAGCCATAAGGCATTCTTGTTAATGCAATAACTAAAGCAAAACAATTGATTATAACCAGCCATTTGATATATAATAGTAACTCTGAACCCAAATGGGTAATTCCTTCAATAACTTCGTAAGTATAACCATTTTCTGTTTTATTTATTTTTACAAGTGAAGATACACCCTCATTAAATCTCAATTTCAATGGTTGAAAAGTACAAATTTTAAAAATTCCTTTACCATGGGGGAGATTATTTTTTAACTTTCCATTATATAAAGAAAGGTCAGGAAATGTAATTACAGATTTACCATTCCATTTGTTAACAATGGTAGAAGAATTTAAAAATGATTTAGTCTTTTCATCATCTTTTCTCCTTAATATCATTTTAATAAGAATTACCAATAAGGAAATTACTATTATAATCAGAATGGTATTAGCAATATTGCGCCAGAAAAAAAAATGCCCATTATTACCAAATATTATGTAGAAGCCGTATTCATGGAATTCTAACATATCTTAATACCATTATTTTATGAATATTTTATTACTACCCCCACGTACATTTCAGAAAGAACGGATAGCACGAACATAAGCTAATTGATCCTTGTTATATAATACTTTGGCGCCAACACAGTTGTCAAAACCATCGTCATCATCATCTAAGTATTTATCAACGTTGGAATCATCAATAACTTGGGTGAAGCGAAAACGTTTACACCACGAGCTGATAGAACTAGACTCTGAAGAACTCCAATAATAATCACCAGAAAAACCGCCAATACCTGATTTTTGCAAATTATTATACATAAGTGACAGTTCACCTAAGGACGGAAGAAACCAATCACTTTTACCTCCACCTTTGTACGATATACATAATTTAGCGGCTATATTACCATCCAAACAATGATGTGATATTAGCTGTGTATTTATTTTGCCTGTACCTATAGATGTCATCTTCTTCTTAGATATTGATTTATCATAACAACCCCATTTGGATCTACCTTGATCCTTAACAGCAGCTTCCAGATAACGCCAACCAGATGAGTAATTACCCTTATCAAAGAAAACAAAACCTCCTGCAGGACCACGGTTCCCGATCTTATAAACACTTTTTAAAGATAAATGTTCATTATTAATTATTCCATATAGAAAACTTATTGTTGAAATGATTTTATAACCTAGAAATATACTAATTTCTCTGAAAATAAGCCAATATAGTACAGTAATTAAACCTATAATCTTCATATCATATGCAATAGAAAGACATGAATAACTAATCAATCCCAAAAAACCACTTATAAATTGTATAATTGATTTGAATCGATCATCATTATAATAACTAGGTTTAGGTATTTGTATTATCCTAATATAATGTTTTATGTCATTTAAAGTACCGGCACATATACCTACGAAAATAAATGACAATGATATGAAAAAAATACCAGGATCGATTCTTGTGGCATTATTAATTTTTATAAGAATATAACTAAATGCAAAAAAAATTAAAACAAAGGCTATAGCATAAAGAGTTTCAATTTTTGATTTCAGAAATTTTTTCATTTCACAAAGTAAACCTATATTATTTTTGTGTAGTCATAAAAATGATATTTATAATAATTTATAATTATTATGGATAAAAAAGGAACAATTTATTGGATTTCAATTTTATAGGCAACATAGGTATTAAAAATAGGTATGACTACTAATTGTACAATGCCAAAAAGAACAATAATTATTAATCCCAATAGTGGGCTAATATAAATACTAATCAAAAAAAAGAAGTAAAATATTGAGGCACCAATCAGTGTTATTGAGGATAATTGGTTACTAGGTTCCTTTGAAGCAAAAAACTGCCAAGGACCTAATGCCATACCCCAAGACCATAGCAAAAAAGGAATATAACCGACGTCAATTTTACCGTCAGAAAAACTTGAACATATAAGGAAAGCGAGTATACAAGTACCCATAATAAGAATATTTGTGTATAGCTGAGATAAAAAGCCAAATAAATGGGAAAGGGGATTTTTCTTTTCATAAAAATATGTGGTGATACCCGCAATTGGAATTCTTGGCATCATTAATATAGAAAGCAGCCAAGGAGAAGTGAACAGTAGTAAAATCCCAATTCCTATTAATTTCCACTGCCCTAAAAATGCAAGCCAGATGCCACCAACAATACCTGAACCAAAATTTAAAACAATAATTGGAACACTGATAATTTCTAAAACACTAATGAACATATCTCCTTTTGACATAGTATTATTTCCTTAGTAATTTATTGACCGCCACGGATGACGGCACAACCTATTAAAAGTTGAAATAACTTGTTACCAAACAACACCGCTCCAGAGAGACACAAATACCATAATGCAACAGAGAACAAGAGGGCTTTAGCCCTCTTGTTCCAACTTTATACTTGTAATTATTTTGGTCTTTTGAAGGCAATATATTTTCCATCTAGACCTTTGCCGGCCAATGGGCCGGCATACTCCCAACCATTATCACCTAAGGATTTCAATTTAGATTCCATTGAACCACGTTTTTCAAAATATACGACGGTGTAATCCCATTGTTGTTTTGTATTTTTTGCTTGCTGCTTTTGATCGCAACCAACGGAAAATAATAATATTAAAAAAATTAAGAATATGATATTTTTCATTAGTTCCTCCATAATTTAATATTAAATATCAAGATATAATGTAAGCATCCTCGAGAAATTCAAGTCTTATTTGCCTTGGTTCAGTATCTTGTGAATAAGGAAGTTACCGTCCCCTCACTGCAAAAAGTTACTCGACAGAAAGCCTTTATGAGAAGTACACCGCTCTGAAAGTTAACCCCTCTAAGGACAAAAAACCCCTTTTCAGGGGGCCTTAAAATTTATCGCCCCTCCCCTGTATCTTTGAGACGGCCGCGTGGGCCCCGGCTGCCTGCTCGGGCGAGGGCCGCCCCCGGTCCAGGTAATCGGCGAGGCTCCCCTGCTCACGGTTCAGCAGGTTTATCTCCAGGTAGAGTTTCTCAATGGCAACAAGGCCGGGATGGATGGGCATCGCGGTGTCTCCTTCGCCGGTGACAGGTGCTCTGACCCCGGGACGCCCTGTTCCCGGGGTCAGAAAAGTGAGTTACCCGGCAGCCGGCACGGGGTCACTTACTGTAATCATCATACTTGAATTTCATGGAAAAAATAAACACGCCCTTTTTGTCACTGTAGGTGTAAGCCATGGTGACCCTGTTGTCCCTGAATACCTTCAGCGCTGGATTCGTCTTTATATTATTCATGATAACCGGCGTCATATTTTTTTTCATCTGTTCAACATCAATCTGGTCTTTCGTAATATTTACCAGGGTATAGTTGTACTGGAGAACATTATCCGTCAGGGCAACGGCATTGTCCAGCCTCGTGACACCGTCCACCATCAACGGGCATGATTTATTCAGTTCACTGGCAGCCTGCATTATGGCCTTGTCAAAGGAATTGTTCTTATAAAAAAAATAGTTGACACTCACCTTTCCGATTAAGGACCCCGCCGCGACCAGGATAACGGTAATAATGAGCTGCTTCATGTTCGCCTTCTGCATTGTTCAAATCCCCCGCATAATATAAATATCAAGGAAGTTACCGTCCCTTCCATGCAAAAAGTTCCTCGACAGAATGCCATTATGAGAAGTACACCTCTCTGAAAGTTAACCCCTATGAGGCAAAAAACCCCTTTTCAGAGGGCCTTAAAATTTAACCTTAGCTGAAATATCTTATTAGTCAATAGGCATTTATCCCGATATAGAATATTGTGATTAAACAACTTACGGCTTAAAAGAATACAAATCGAACTGAAGAACAAATCCCTTTTCCAAACGGGCAATCTTTCCCTCCACTTCAGCGTCAAGTCCCATACTCTCCCGAATTTCCAGAGTAGTGATACGAGACTGAATTTTCTTCAAGTCAGAGGAAAGGCGGCTAATCCGACCGTAATTATTATAAAGTCCCTTGCGTCTTAAATTTTCAATCTTCTTCTTAAAAACCGCTTCCTCCTCCCGGAGACGGGCGATCTGGTAAGAGCAGAGCTTTTTCTGCAGGTTCTCCCTTTCCCGATTGACCTCTTCCTCGATATTCAGGAGAGGAGAGAGATCGTGAGGGGAGGCGCACTTGAGGGTGATGAGAACCCCGTCGATACGCTTTTCCAGAGACATGAAGTTATTGGAGCGCAGTTCAGGGGTGAAGTTCTTTATTTCGATGGTCCCGGATATGTAAGACCCCGGGAGGACGGCCCGGAGGAGAGAGGGATCGGAACCGCTGATCTTTTTCAGGGAGACCTTCTTTTCGCTCCGGTCCACGGTTATTTCGTTGATCTGATCCTTCCGGAGGACGAAGCGCTCGCCGTTGCGGAGGAATACGGCTTTTTCGGGGTACATAGTAAGGACAGGAAGATCCTCAACCGTCTTTATACGCTCGGCCTGATCGTAGTAGTCTACCCGGGCGATGCAGAGGTAACGGCTGTTCTCCTGAAAGTCTTTGACCGCGGCGTCATAGGTCTTGTAAAAGAAGCGGCCGACCGTGCGGGCGGCCTTGTGAAACGAGAAGGCCTCCCCGGAGACGGTGAAGGCCAGAAAGACAATGACGAAAAGGACGACATACTCCTGCCAGGAGGAGACCAGAACCCGGAGCTCCGGGGTGCGGAAGGAGATGTATTCCTTCTGGGACAAGGGAGCAAAGAGGCGAACACCGGATTTATTGAATAGGTCTATAAAGATATGGCTGGAATAAGCGAGGATTAGCGCGGCATACCAGGTGGGGAATTTATCCACCTGAAGGAGCAGGCCCAGGACAAGGAGAGGAGAGAGAGCAAGGGAAAGGGCAAGGACAGCGAACACGGAATGCGTAACCGTGCGGTGACCATACTTCCGCTGGATATGCTTGGAAAGCGGCAAGAAGATGCGACCGACGAGACTTTCCGGATGATCGATGTCCGGGAGGAGGGAGGCCAGGGAGGCCGCCAGGGCCACAGGCTGCTCGAAGCCTGCAGCGGAGCAGAGAAGATAGGAAAAGGCATAGTGGGTGGCGGCGGTCATGATTTATTTATCCAGGGGACAACCCAAAACGATGATCCCCAGCCGGGGGTTGTTGTCCGTAGCCAAGCTGACCAGGTTATTAGTGTATTTACAAAAGACCCGGCCATTTTCGTACTCTGCATGATGAGGGCATTTCTTACAGTTTTCCAGCGTCATGAAGGGAACCTACCTGATAAAGATCATTTCTTACTGCTTGCCGGCATAAAAATATATTTATAAAAGACAAGCCGAAAAACGACGAGCAGGGCATAGCTGAAGGCCACCATCGATGTGGCGTAAGACTTGAGCACATAGGCCACGAAAAAGAGGACGAATATAAGAAGGAACGGGGCGATGCTCACCTGGTTGGATTCCCGGTCCGGGGTGAGGACTTCCTCGCTGGTCTTTCCCAGGGTCAACTGATTGGCGATATACTCCGCCTCCTTGAGGTTGTCTCCGGACTGGTGGAGGATGTCATCGACAAGGCGCTCCTTCTTCTGTGGATTGGCCAGGTGGATCATCTCGGAAAGTACCTGGCGGGTGTGATGGCGCTTGAGGGGTTTTATGTCGAGAAAGGTCTTAAACAGTTTCTTGTCTGAAGACCGGGAACTGGCCGTGACGACCGGGGCGATCTCCGAGAGGCGGGAGACGGTCTTCCGGTCCAGTTTGGAGAGCTCAGAGATGTCGTCGATGACGATTACCCGCTCGAAGGCCTTCAGCTGGTCTAAAAGTTCCTCGATGGAGAGTTTTTTGAGTTCTTTCTCGGCCTCTTTGTAGACAGCGGGATCGTCGATGTTTTCAGATGAGAGGATGATCCTGATGAGGGTCTGTTTCTTCTTGAATTCTTCGATGTGAAGGGCGTTTTCCACGGATTTGAGAATAGCCGATTTTCCGCAACCCCGGGCACCTACGAGGATCACAGAGACCCTGTTCTTGACCTGGCGGTGGATGAAGTCGAGCTCCTTCTCACGGCCGACGAGACCGCTGTATTGCTTTACCGTGATGTCTGTCCGTTTCCGGAAGGAGGTGAAAAGGGAAAAGAGCCGGCCCCGGGGACCGTCCAGTGTCATGACCGCCTCCTTCTTCTGTTCAACGGAAATGTGGGAATAGATCATAGTGGTGTCGAGCTTGGAATGTCCGAGGATTTGGGAGATACGCTCCAGGGGAACATCATTCTCATAAAGACCGGTGGCGAAGGAGTGGCGGAGGGTGTGGCAGTGAATGTCGGTACGCCCCAGCGCCTTGAGGGAGTACCTTTTCACGGCATAGTGCCAGGATGAGCGGTTCCCCCCCACCAGAAGGCTTTCCTGGCTTAGATGGTGACCGTTCCGGACCAGGTAATCCTCGATGACCTTCAGGAGACGGTTGTTGACCGGGACGATCCTCTCCTTGCCTCTCTTCCCGTGGACCCGGAGAAAACCCCGCGCCAGGTGAAGATCGACCACCCGGAGAGAGCACATTTCCGAAACCCGAAGACCACCATAGGCCATGAGGTAAATTCCCAGTTTATGGCGGTCTTTCCTGATGTTTTTGGTCAATATTTCGATCTCTTTCTGAGACAAAAACAGGGGTAATTTATTTTTGATTTCCTTCATGTTTTTCGAGTAAAGATTTCAGATATTCCCGCCCTTAAACGTATTCCTTATAGAGATAACGCGAAAACCTATTTAAACGCAAAACAAGCATGAAAATGAAAGACATCCGGAGCGCTCATCACTCAATCAGGGCGCTTTTTCATCAAAAGGGACATTTTGTAGGATGTTTCTTTCAACAAAAGGGCCCGGAAAGGTAAAATTTTTTTATCCTACTTTTTCGAGGTTTTCCGTCACTTCGGACATGATTTTCAAAAGCTTTTTATTTATCTCCAGAAGGCTCGTTTTGCTGAGATCACCGCTGGATTTCATGTAGTTGAGGAGCTCTTTCACCTGGGCTTGAAGGACAATGGGCTTCATTTTTTATCACCTCGGAGGATAATTTTTATGTTCAAACTGAACACCATTTTCATGACAATTTCAATTATTTTTATGGCAGGTCACTCCCAGGGGGCGGAAAAATTACCGGAAATAAAGGCCGCAGAGCAGAGCAAGCTGAAAAAGACCACCCAGGAGGCCAGGAGAAGGATCAGGACAGCGGGAATTTACAGGTGGAATGACAGCCTCCGTTTCCTGCCCACGGTGACCCTTTCCCGGAGGGCTCCCTATGAGGAGTACAACGGACCCGGCAAGGAGACCTATTTGTCCGCCTCGATCAGCTTCAACCAGTTCTTCCAGCTGACGGAGATCGCCACCAAGAAGGAGTCAGAGAAAAGGAAGGCGCTCCGAAGGGTGGAGAGTCTTTCCTTTTCCATAGAAAAACTCATCGAGCGCAAGTATATGATATTGGGACAGATAGCGAAGATGAAGAAGATCGTCCGTTCCCTCGAGGACCCTCTGGAGGCGGCCAGGGGGCAGGAGAGGATTGACGCCCTGGAGCTGAAGAAGAATGAAACGATTATTGAGATAGAAAGGCTTTATGCGGAGATGGAGTATGTTTGTGTGGAGGTGGGGGGGTGAAGAGGGGGCGGTTTTGGCAAGATTGTGTTCCTTGAGTACAAGCTGGACCTTGTTTTGTTCGAGAAGATCGATATGGCTTGATTTATAAAGGGACACCTCGATGTGGTCACGGACGGAGGCGGCATAGAACTCGGGGACATTGACCGCGGAGAGGTCGAGGACGGCGATCCGGACGCGATCCCCGGCGAAGGTGGGGGACGGATGCGAGTAACAACAGAAGAGTTTTGATTATCCTATTCAATATTATCTGATATCTCCTTTGCGAGTTTTTTGCTGGCGGAAACAAGGGAATCCCCGGTTGCCTCCTCGGTGGAGGCGAAACAGATGCGACCGGACTCTCCATCGATGACCTTGGCGGAGATTGCATAGAGAGCGGCATGTTTGCGGACGGTGCCGATCAGGAGGAGCCGATTTGACGGGGACGAGGACATGCCGGTAGAATGTTTTTCACCCCCCGGAGGCGGATGAGCTCGCCCTGTATGGCATTCGACACCAGGGAGATATCGCTTCCACGGGCATCCATGCCTTCGAAGGGCTGGAGATAGATGATGTTTTTGACATCCCGGAGCACCGGGGGGTTCTCAAATGTCGGTTTTGATGAATCGAACTTACCGACGGAACCAGGGGTGGTTTCACCAACGACGACCTTAACCTCATTGTGTTGTTCAACCTTCGAGGATGAATCAAGGGCCCGTTTCACGACGATATACGATCCGGTGGTGACGCCGGCGACGGAGAGGGCGGCAACGGTGAAAAAGACGACCGCGCTCTGGACCAGGGACACGGAAAGGCCGAGTTTCTTGAAAAGGAAATAGATGACGAGAATGACCCCGAGAAGGGGGTTGTACCGGTCGAGTTTTTTGAGGATTTCAACCAGGTTGCGGCGGCGCCGGGAGATGACGCGGGCACGCACGGCCGCGGGCACCGGTTCGGCGACACGGTACTTTTCGAGGAGCCCCTGCAGTAATTTGATATCGGCGATTATAAAAGGTCCTCTATATTTCGTATGCCCTTCTCGCGGAGGAATTCAAGCACCTGGCGGACGATGAGGCCGTAACGGTACTTGACCTGACGCCACGTGATCCCGAGGAGCTCCACCGCCTCCTCGTAGGTATAGTTCTGCACGGCCAACAAGTCGAAGATGGAACGGTCGGTCATGTCGGTGATCGCCTCGATGGCATGGTCGATGACGATCCGCGAGTCCCGGAAACCGTTCACGAAGGTGAGCGACACGTCGCCGAAGGCCTCGGCCTCGGCGAGCTCCACGGGCTTGTTGTGGACCTTCCGGTAATGCTCGGAAAGGACATGTTTCATGGTGACGAGCAGCCACGCGCGGGCGTTCACCGCTTCCTCCATTTTATTGAAAAACCGGATGAATACCTCCTGTGCAATATCCTCGGCCGCGTCGGGATCGCCGGTGCGCGAATAGAGCGCACCATAGACCACGGCATAGTACCGGCCGTAGGCCACGGTGAATTGGGCGTCTTTATTAACAAAACCTTTATCATGGACCGGTTGCTTACAGTTTTATCCCCCGGGACGGACCAGGCCCGCCCCTCGGAGGGTTCGTTTTCAACGGCGTTTCAACGCCGCACGTCTATTAATGTGTTTTAAACGGCTACCGGGACAAAGTTTTTCTGTGTTTTCGCTTTGCCGGTGGAAAATAATGGGGAGGGGAGGAGGGGTGTCAAGGAGTTTATATTGTAGTTGGCAGCAAGAATTGATCCAAATTATTATCAATTATAAATTCAAGCTCTTTGTTTCTTAGAATATCTTGTAAAAGACGTTTAATCTTTTTTGCTTCAGATTCAGTGTTTTGTATGTATATCCGTTCCAAGGTTGACATTGATGAAATAATTTTTTTATCGATCTCGCGATTAAAATCTGGAAAAGAATACCCGATGATAATAAGCTCCTTTGTCGAACTCCCAACTCTAATAGCCTGTTTTATATAGTGTTCAGAGATATTATTATTTTCCCATGCAAAATTAATAAATGGCCTTATAAATTCAGGTTGATGAACATAAAGATAGTAGTTTCTTATTATTTCCCCAACATTATATAACGAAATACTGCTTACTGATGGATTGAAAACGGCATATAAATCTCCATTGTGTAGATGATAGCCAGCGGTTCCGTTTAACCTGATAATATTAAACTGATCAAGGTTTACATCCACAAGTTTCCGGCCCGGGATTGGGTAAGAGTGAAGTTCTTCAAGTAAAAAATCCGAGAGATCATTCCGATTAAAAAATGTCATATATGCTTTTTCTAACTGGATATCGTAATTCCACGATATAATTTTAAATTCCGGTTTTATGTGACCACTGCTATCAATTATTCTTGCGATAAAATGCCCATACCTATAATCCAACTCGCCAAAATGAAACTCCAAAGCATTAATAACTTCATGCTCGTCAACTGACTGTTCTAATTGAAGATAGCAGGAAAGAATGGCTTTTAATTTGTTCAGAGTCCGCAATTCTTGAGTGTGAAATAACTTTTTTGCGTAGCTATCAATTGAATTATTACCGGAGGACTTTATTAACCATTCAATGCCTTCATAAAATTCTTCCTGTGCTCGCTTTTTTGTCACAGAGATGTGGTATTGAGAAGGGAATGGATCATCAGGTAATGAATATAAAGTATGAAGAAGTCGTATAATTGATCGCATACGAGGCTTCATAAGATTAACTACTGGAATGGCGTGAATACTTGAACCAGCCCCAAGTAAATATGTAAAACAATTCATAAATTATTTCAATCCCGCCACCAGTCGGTTACATCGGAAGTGATATGCCGATATGAAACGCCGATACTCTTGAAATGCTTTCTGGCACAATCGATCTTCCGTTTTTCATTCGGATGCTGAAGAAGATTAAGATTGATTTGCCCTTTAGTTTCGCGGACCAATTCGAGCTTGAGTTTGCCGGATTCATCCCAGCGAAGGATACCCCAATCGGGATTGTAATTGCCGATTATTTTAGGAATGTTGATTTTGAAAATTGGAGGGAACTTAAAATAAAGAATGACCTTATCATCAAAATTAAGACGATCAATGAATTTCTTTTCAACATCGGAATCATACTGAACAAACTCATACAATGCACGACCATCAGCACCAGGAACAAGTTCCTTTTTGGGTATTTTTTTTGTTTCAGGGAAATAAGACTCAACCGGCTCTTTATTGAGTTCGTTGGTAAGAGTGTACTCAATCCTTTCTGCTATATGGTCAGCGAGGCGTTCCCGGATGGTAGATATAAATATCCCGGAAAAGCCCTCGGGATTATTCATGAAACAGTGTTTTTTATCTTTAAGAAGCTTTTTAAATATTTCAAGGATGGTACAACGGGTGAGGGACAATTCACGAGAAGCTCTTTCAATTAGATTAAACTTGGGAAATTGAGTATTCTTTTCAGATTCGATGCGAGTTGTAAAACTTTGCCCTTGCTCACTTGAAAAGTTGATAGACTTATCCATTGTAAGTTCACCGGCTTCACTGAAGACAACCCTTGAATTATCTCCTTTACCGGATATTTCTGTTATTTTGAAACCCGACAATATCGGATCTTTCAAGATACGAGAGAGATCATTCCCTTCGGCAAAAGAACGTGTAACGGTGTTTTCATCCTGTTTTGTATCTGATTTTTTAATTTTTAGACGTGCTTCTCCGGATTTTATTTCAATGAGGTTGATTTCATAATTTGTGATGACATATTCACCGCGAGTAATGATGATATTTGGCTCGGGGAAATGAGAATTATTCAAAGCTGTAACACATTCGTCGATTAACTTTTTAGTTTCAATGCTGATAGAATACTCGGTATGCTGGATTAATTTTTTCCAGAAGCTCCTAAAGTCTTTTGTATCATAAATTACAGGATTGCGTTTAACCGTCTCTTTTTCAGAAGCATTTGAAGGGATATGCGGGAGAACATCGCCTGTGGCTTCGTACTCACGCTGCAGGTTAGCCACGTAAGTCTGATAGCTTTCATTGGCAACAACGGTGAGATTGTTAATGCTTACATCGGTATTACGATCGCCTTCCTGGGTAACGGGTAACCGAAGTCCCCTACCGATAGATTGACGCCTTTCTTTTTCAGAGGTGATCTCACGCAGAGCACAGATTTGAAAAACATTCGGGTTGTCCCAGCCTTCCCTGAGAGCCGAGTGGGCAAAGATGAAAGATACTTTTTCATCGAAAGAAAGGAGCCGCTCCTTGTTTCGCATGATGAGCTCATATGCTTTTCTTTCGGCTTCTTTGTCATCAGCCGTCTTGTCCGTTTCTTCAATAGCTGTATCAATAAATTCTTCAGGTGAATTCTTTTTACCCTTCCTTTTAGCAAAATACCCTTCACGGACTTCTGAAGCTTTGTAACCCTTGAAGATATCATCACGTTTTTTATGTTTATCAAACTCTTTATCGAAAAGCTTCTTGATGATCCCGTCGTCGTCGATGTAGTTAGCGACACGATCGATGAAGAAGAGGGTGAGGACCTTGATGCCGCGTGGACGCAATTCCCTCTGTTTTTCTATATGAATCTTGATAGTCTCTTCGATTTGCCGACGGAAGAGTTCTTCTTTGGTAATTGAAGCGTAGCGCTCGTCATTGAGAAAGATTCGGATATCGTTTTTGAAGTTGATAAAACCTTCTGCGAGGTTTATCTCATCAACAATATACCCTTTGTATTTATCATTCTTCGTTTTCGTATAGAGATTGTCACCATCCTTGAGATCGAGGCTCTTTTCAACGAGCATGTTTTTTTCATACAAATTGACGCAGACACCGGCTGTTATGTTTTTCCCCTTGCGGGATATTGTTTCAAGTTTGAGGTAATCGTCCCTTCGAGCGGTGCTCTGTGCTTCGACGAGACCGAGAACTTCGATTTTTTTAACCAAATTCATTCTAAAGGCATCAACCGGCGTGAGACAATACAAGAGATTGGGTTTAACGACAGGTGTGGCGCTGAAATTGACGGCAAGGAGCGGTTTGAGTGTACGAAGAGCCTGTCTTGATTTTTCAGATTGATAGTTTTGTGACTCGTCGAGGATGAGGATCGGTCTGGTCTCCTGGATATACTGATATGGATACCGTTCTCCCATGAGCTTATCGGTTTTTTTGAAGATGAGATTGGATGGACGATTGAATGAATCGATCGTCATCACGAGAATATCGACGGAGTCGACCGTGGCGAAGCTGCGGACGAGACTCTGCTTGCCGCCTTCATATTCGAGGAGATGGACCGTCTCGTTGCCATAGAGCGACTTGAAATGTTCGCGTGTGATCTCGAACGATTTGATGACTCCTTCGTAGATCGCGACACTGGGGACCACGACGATGAATTTTCGGAAACCGTATTTTTGCTTGAACTCTTGAATAATTCGAAGATAGACATAGGTTTTGCCCGTACCTGTCTCCATCTCGACCGTAAAAACCGGATATTCCCAGGTACCGGTACTTACTCCAGATACCATAAAACCTGAATCGACTTCAACATCGAGACTTTCTGGCAAGCCATTTGAACGCTGGACCGCATTGAGATTGTCGAGAAGACATGTTTTGTCGAAAGAATAGAATTCCGGAAGGTTTGAGGCGATCTCATCTCCCATGATGCCGGTTTCAATCTTTGAAAAGCCATCGAAGAGCCCAACCACACTTTCGACCGCTCGTGTTTGATGGTTCTGGTTGGGGTCAAATTTTAAACGTATAATGCTCATGATATTCTCACTGATGATTGTTCTTCATCTCATATCGTCTTGATGAGACCCTTATCCGAAAGACGAGCTTTGGCTTCGTCGTTCACCGCGCTGTCGAGACAGACGAAGATATCGTTTTCACCTAGATCGAGGTCCTTGATAGTTGTCTGATTGATCTTTTTATCGAGAGAGATGAAGAGCTTGTGTTCTGAAAATGACGATGATACCTCTTTAACCGTATTATTTTTGTACTCGCCACAAGGTTTGACAACACTGTCGAGAGGGAAGCCTTCGAGAAGCATCACTTCGGTGAAGAGATCGTCTTCGGTCCAGTTATCAACAAGAGGAGTGACCTGGCCAGAGAAGAGGTCTTCGATTACATCGATGTCTTCACCGTGGTAGTTTTCCCAGGGTTTGAAGGTAGAATGGGTTAGTTTAAATACTTTGAAACCGAGGTCGAAGTCATCTTTCGATTCTCCCATTCCGGGAAGTTTGGTTTTATCCTTTTTCTTTTGTTCCTTTAATTCATTTTCGATACTCTTTATTACGCGTCGAATCCTTTCCATCGCAATTTCTGATATTGTTTTATAACCTGCCTTATATGCATTAGTATTTGTATCGCACGTTTCTGGAATTTGAATCATTATATATTTTCTATCTGATTTATACTCAGCATTAAGTTCAAGAATAGCGTGTGCTGATGTACAAGAACCAGAAAAAAAATCTAAATAAATACCTGAATTATCATCGTTATTGTTTATTTTAAAATCGAATAAATATTTCAAAAGTTTTTTTGGCTTTGGAAAATCAAAAACACCAGCGCCTAAAAGCTCACTCACTTCTTTTGTCCCTTCTTGGTTAAAAGGACCATTTAAAACTGAAATTGGTTTACCCTTTCGTAATTTACCATTTTCATCTTTTAAATACACTTTTGCCCGCACACTATAATTTCCGTCTTTTTTCTTTTTAAAAATAACTTCGTCATTGTTTATTGCTTTTAATAAGCGCTCCTCTTCCCATACCCATTGTTTTCTTGGCTGAATAATATCATTCTTATACTTCACTTTATATTGCAGATTTGTTCTGTCGCCAAGGCTATTGGTCATTAATGGCTGAGTTACAAAACCACCGCGCACATTGAATTTATCATCTTTATTGTCATATTCTTCAATTTGTTCTTTTGTTAATTCTGACTCAATATCAGTTAAATAATTTTTTGAATAACAGAGAATATATTCATGCACTTCAATGAAAGTTCTGGTTTTAGCACCTGCACCATATTTATTCTTCCAAGTTAATACTCCGACTTGATTTTCCTCGCCGAATATCTCATTCATTAAAATGCGTAAATTATGAACTTCATTATCATCAATACTCACGAAAATAACACCGTCATCACGAAGCAACTCTCTTGCAAGCTTTAGCCTCGGATACATCATCGAGAGCCACTTGGAGTGAAAGCGCCCATCACTCTTCTTATTGGTCGTCAATGCCCTTCCTTCTTCGTCCGCTTGACCTGTTCGACGGAGGTAGTCTTCGAGGGGTTCAGTGAAATTATCATCATATACAAAGTCGTTTCCGGTATTATACGGGGGATCGATGTAGATCATCTTGACTCGTCCCGCATAACTTTTACGAAGAATCTTTAATACTTCAAGGTTTTCCCCTTCGATAAAGATATTACCCGTAGAATCCTCGTTGATCCCTTCACCTTTCACCGGAACGAGCGTGCCTTTACTTGGAATGGACGCGAGCCGGCGGGCTTCGCGTTTACCAGGCCAGAAGAGACCAAAATGCTCGGCATCACGACTATCATATTCAAGGTGCTCTCCCAGAGCTTCTTTGAAGGTATTCCAGTTGATTTTACCATCGGCAAAGGCTTCGGGTACAACTTGTTTGAGTTCTCTGATCTTCTCCTCATCAAAGAAAAATGACGGTTTGAGTTTTTCAATAGGCATGATAGGTATCCTTATTCGTTTTCTATTGTTTCAATGATGGCATTCATTTTATCGTCGTCAAGGTTCGCGTCGATAAATTCTTCCCGATCGATCTCGGTGCCATAATCGTCGAGATATTTCTTGAGTGATTGACCGCTTTTACAGGTTTCACGGACATATTCACGAAAGGATTCACATGAAAATCGAGCATCACAGTTGCGACAGGTACGATGCGCGAAGATGTTTTGCTCCCCATCATCTTTCTTTTTGAGCCTTTCAGCCGGGGGAGGAGCGAATCGTTTATCTTCGATCGCTTCAACGACCGTACCGAATTCCGAAATCATCTCATGGATGTCGGATTCGTCAAAACCGAGAGGTATGACCGGCTCCCATGTAGAAATAGCGTGTTTGATCCGTGCCTGATCCCCGGTTTTAAGGGCAATTTTGAGATAGGAAGGAAGCGACGTCGAAAGAACCGCAGTATTGTCGAGCTCGTTTCCACGAAGCGACTTCCAAATATGAGCGTAGACATTGAGCTGACGCCGGTAGAGGTCCTTGTTATTTTCGATGTACGCACGATCTTGCGTTTTAATGTCGTACATCCAGGTTTCTTCGCCCTCACGGAGGATATCGACGACACCTTCTATAGTATACCGAATACCCTTAACCGGAGTGCGCTGCTCGGGGAGAGTAAGCTTGACTTCGGCATCGGTGATCTTGTCGATTAGATCGCGGTTTTTATGATAGTAATAGATGATCTGGTTGAGGGCTTCTTCCTTGATATACGAGGTGATCGAGTGGCCGCCCTCGAATTGCATTATCTCGTAGTTATCGTTGAAGAGATCGCGGATCGTTTTTTCGATTTCTTTGTCAAACATGCCGATGCGCCTCATGCTCATGTTGATTCATCACATGGTGGTGAAGATCCTCGATCGTCTGATGAACGAGCCTACCGAAAAACATCGTTTGTGAACGAGACGGAACAAAGCCATATTTCTTAAAGAGCATGTAATTACGGGGACATTTGTTATAAAGGAGAAAATCACCCGTATACGAATAGGATTTACCGAGTTCTTCGTCATGCGACACGGACACCGGGAGTTTCTTCAGATCAAAGGCAGATAGTTCGGTTAAATCATCATTTTCAAAGATATTCTTAAACTGTTCAGAAGCATTTTTATTATGCGTGTAACGCGGCAGGATGAGCAAGTTTTTCGCTCGGGAAAGAGCCACATAGAACATTCGCATATTGTCGAACTGCCCGATACGATCGAGAGGCTCTCCCTCCTTTTTTTTAATCTTTCTGATAATGGTTTCAATGACCGGGGCTTCTTTGTCTTCTTTGTAAACGCTTCCAAGGACTACAATAGGAAACTCGAGCCCTTTAGCCTGGTGGATGGTCAGAAAGGGTACCCGTCCTTTGGGAAATGGATCATCGGAATATTCATATTCTGATTCACCGAGGCGGAAAATCGCATAGAGATATGAGGAAAAAAACCGATTAACAAACCGATTTTCGATCAAAAACGAACCTGTGATGACGGGAGAACTATCATCCATGAAACGGGCGAGGTACTGTGTGATGAGGCCGAGATTGCACACGGGACCTTCGTCGAGACCTTTTTCTGCAAGTTTGTACATGCCACGGAAATACTCAAAGCCGTTGAGCTGATAAAAAAGGTCGAGGATGCTCCAGTCGACAGAGGTGACGCGATTCAAGACGTAACTCACCCGGTATGGATCGTTTTCAACGAGGCGACGTTTGACTGCTTGATTGAAATAATGGCTAGAAAAATGCTTCTGTGCCCGGAGCGAAAGGCCGGATATACCTGCAAAGGTCTGCGACATACCCGGTTTGAAGGGTGATTTGAGATTGATTTTCTTTTTATCACAATGTTCCAGTAGAATTTGATAATCATTTGTGACCGTTTCAATCTCTTTTACCCGATCATTTACATACTCTTTCAGGTGCTTGTCATTTTTAATGAGTTCATCCGCACGAATGTCACAGCCTCTCATCCATTCTTGAAAATCGCGCATACCCTGTGTGGACTGTCCACGATAATGATGCTTGGGAGAACCGAATATTTTCTGGAACAAACCGAAGATGGCGACTGATTCTTCCACTTCTAAAAAGCGACCCGCACGAGGAGAGTAGAATGGAATGCCTTCCGCTTCCAGCGCAACCTGATACCCACGTACACGGGTATTCATACTTCCCATACTTTTCATGGAAGGAAAGAGGAACGCAACCTGATTGTAATCGGATATTTTTCCTTGGTAGTATAAAAGCTTCACAAAACGAGCGACTTCAGCATAAACCTCTTCTCCCTTTGCTTTTGCTGAAACTACAACCGATGGGTGATCATCCTTGCTATGTGCTTTGATTTTTTTATCAACGATACGGTAGTATTTCGATTTCTGTTTTGCATCAGCCCAATCGATTTGATCAATAAAAGAAGTGTATAAATCTACGATGTTTTTTCGCGACCTATAATTGATGTTGAGATCGATGCGACGAGGCTTAACTTCAAGATGCTGGGTACACCTATCTTCAAACTCGACAAGATTTTCAACAGTCGCCCCCCTGAAGCGGTAGAGGGCCTGATCGTCATCACCGACGACACAGATATTCTTATGCCCCCTGGCGAGTTCAAAAAATATTAACTCCTGAATGGAATTGGTATCCTGGTATTCATCGATGATGATATGCTTAAAAACGTAACCGGAACGCTCGAAAACCCTGAAAGCATCGTAAGCCTTTTGCTGAAGAAGAGAAAAATCGACCTGATGTATTTTTTCGTCGACAGAGAGACCTTCCTTGTATTTGGCATACATACGAAGTAGGGTTTGCAAATCACTATTTTTTGTGCGTATTGTTTCTGGGTCGATATTTTCTTCTGATAACCGGTTGAAAAAACTGATGCAATTCGTCACCGCAACATGGCGGGAATAGATATCCTTACCGATTAAATATTGATTAATCGCCCTCTGCCCAGCCTCTTCGTCGTCGTGACCACCGGCGAGGAGAAGCTCTCTCCAGAATTTCCGATTATAGATTTTGAAATATTGGGCGAGATCGTCAATGAGGATGGGAGCTCTGCGCCGATGATGATCCTCAGAAAAACGCCTATCTGTTAACAGTGATTGGCAGATCGAGTGTACGGTCCCGATAGACATACCCGAAATATCATAAGGCTTACCTGTTGCATTAGTGATAAAACCGAGAATACTGCGAAGGCCGTCCTTGAGCTGAAGGGCCGCTTTTTCGGTAAAGGTACTCAGGAAGATTTCGTCGGGGTTGACCCCATGATAAACCAGCAGATTAAGCGTACGCCAGAGGAGAACGCGCGTTTTGCCGGAACCGGGACCGGCCGTGAGGAAGAGCGGACCTTCCGGATGAAGGATGGCTTCTTTCTGTGAAGAGTTGGGGGTGAACCCGGCTTTTTCCCAGAAGAATTCTATGGGGGGTATGGAGCTGTGATTCATAGCAAATAAAACCTACTGAATTGGGACGTCAATGTAGTCTCTGGCAACGCAACGGCCATCTTTTATTATATAACATTCAACATAATGACGACCCTTGTACTTGGTGTGTTCAACTTTCCTGCCACCGCCTCGATCATCGGATATCTCCCCACGCAGCGCATTTATACTATTCGCATATTCTCCCCTGTTTTTGACCTTCCATTTTATTGAAAATGGGGGAGGGACAGTATTCTTCTCTATAAAAAATTCCAATTTGACTTCTTTTACCAATGGATTTTTTGTATCTCGCAAAAAGAATTCCCTGAACCCATTTTGTCTTACGCGAGAATTAATTTTCAATTCATATTTTAAATCATAACGAACGCCATGGCGTTCAATATAGTCTTCAGTTGTAGAAGGCCAATCATAGTATGGCGCATGGAAGGACAATGCTTTTGAATCAGACTTTTGGACGGGTTGAGGAAATTTATCTCCAAGAACTTCGGCCCATAGACCGGCACTTTTCTTGTTATCAGGTTCATTAAAAGCCGAATTTATTTTAAATCTCAATGAATGGATGTTTACCCGAAAATCAGAGTATTTCTCCTGATCCCAATGACGGTTGAAATTCTCGGAGGGGAGACATGGATTATACACCGTAGGCATGGCGTGATTTACTTGAAGATAGTCATCAAGACGATTGACTAATGTATTTAATGATGTAGGAACATCTTGAAAAATATCCCTTTCAGAATCTATAGCCGTGATTTGATTTCCAAGCAATGTTGTTAAAACAACTGATTTTACTGAAAATGATCTTTGGTAATCACGAACGTACTTCAATAGACGGACAACCTTGATTAACTGATTATTACCAGCTATACTATTTTTATCCGAGAACCAATTTGCATAACCATCCGCATCGGTTAGTTCATAAGTGTTATCACTTCTATTCATTATATAAAATAAATCACCACGCTGGATACATGGGACGATATCTATATGAAAATCCCCTGAGTAGTCTAAAGTGACGCAACGTGTTTTACCGCGTTTATCGACTATATCTTTATAGCGATCCGTTTTCTTAAATTCGACATGAAGTTTTTCAAGATAATCTTTAGGTTCCCACCCATCAACAGTCTTTAATTGAAGGAGTATATCAACATCAAATTCATCTTGTTCTGTTGCAGGTTTAATAATCGTTTTCTGACGATACGATCCTTGGGGGGATGTCGAAATAAAATACTGCTTAAATAAATCATTTTCTTTTAGAAAATCATTAACGACAGAGATACCAGTTTTCGCCCGATCAATTCTTGTTTGATTGAGATTAACCTCGTTACTTATAAAATCATTAAATGATTGAACTAGTTTCACGATCAATTCACCTCTAAAAACTTTTTAACTGATTTCGAATGATAGGTGAAATCCATATCAGCTTTTGACTTAAGTGATGGCATGATTGATAAATCGTCCAATGACAGATTTCCAACCCCCTCAAAATTTATCCGAAAATATTTATCATCCAACAACAGTTTCAATGTATTATCCACGTTGAACGACTGAAGATTCAATATCATGTCGATCAATTTCCCTTTTTGCCACCCATTCACCAAACCCCATTTCGATTTTATTTTAGCCGGATCATAACAATGTTTTGAAATTCCAGTACCGATTGATAATACCTTAATGTGGGCTGGGCTTATCTTCAACCTGGAGACAGCTTCCGTATATGCTAAAAGAGCCGGATTGTTAGCCCATAATCCACCATCGGCAAGCATATATACATCAACCTGCGAGGGGTCAAAAAATGATGGGGCAGAACACGAAGCAAGAACGGCATCAGCTAACAATACATTTGAATCACGAACGAAGTCTGGAGAGTATGCTGACTTGAAAACATGAACAGTTCCATTTGAAATATCTGTTGATGGGATAAGAAGTCTCGTTTTTGAAATATCACCAAGCGTTCTCCCATTAAATTTTTCTGATAACAATGTTTTCAAATATTCATTCGAATATTTACTCTTGAATAAACCGCTGAAAGAACCACTGTTCTTTTGAAATAATCTAACGCCCTCGGTCTCATAGAATTTAACGATCTCAACAATAGGCATATCTATCGCTACAAGCGATGCAATGATGGAACCAGTGCTCGTGCCTGTAATGAGATTAAAATGCGACGACAAAAAAATATTGAATTCATCCTGTATTCTTTTCAAGAGATAAGCCGGATATAAACCGCGAATGCCGCCGCCATCTATTGATAAAATGAAAAATGATTTCTTCTTTCCCATCTATGATACCAAATGCTGGTTAAACAACCGGCAATCCCATCGGGGTCGTCGAATCCTGGATGAGATGGGTCAGCGAACCGATAAAACAACTCCGCAAACCGACATTCATAAGATTGGCGATTCGATTATCACCATTGATGGGAATACGGGTCAAACCATACACAAGCGCTGAACCGCTCGTGATACTGTGACAGAATGCCCTGTGATTGTAATCCGTAGCCGGCTCCAATTTGTCGGGAAGAACGCCCCCAAATGCACCGGCCAGAGGGGCAATGACGAGCCCCAACAATGAATCCGTGGGATCAAGCTTGATCCCTTTGCTTCGAAGATATTGCTGGCGAACTAATTCACACATAAAAGATATTCCCGCCGCCGCGATCTGATGTTCCTGTTTACCCGGCATACTATTTCACCCTAAATTGTTATTTTCATTGTTATCAGGATTTGATGCGGGAATTCTCTTCTCCACATTGCCAACCTTGATATGCCTTACATGATAGTCGGGATATAATCCGCTCTCTATCGCGTCTGCAAATTCACCACGGCTCATCGTCCTGTTCTTCTTTGAATCAAAGAACTGTAGGTTCAAACCGGTAGAACTCTGTTTTGTGACCTTGACATTTTTTCCCATGTGCTTTTACCTCTCGTGATTGTCTTCATTTCAAACGCCGGTCAATCTCATCGGCTGGCAACCGTTGGCTCAGCCCCTTGAGATCAATCAATTTTTCCCGGTACTCCACTTGATCGATTATCCCATTTTTACACATTTCATCAACCAGCCAAATGATGCCATGAACCTCAACTTTGCTATTCTCTGAAAAAGCCTTCAACTGCTTGTCCCCGGTGAGAAGGATCGCATTCAGATCCATGGATAGCTTATATACCGAGCAATCGGGCAACGAGAGCGAAGACTTCTGTTCAAATATTGTAAAGATTTCCTCATAGCCATATTCATGAATTGTTAGCCTGCCAGATCTTACATATTTATCAAGGTTCTTAAGATTCGTTTCCTTCTTCGCACCCCTGTAATATTCATTCATGATGTAATCAGTCGTATGGATTTCAAAGTCCATAACGATGAAGCTCTCGATAAGATCCAAGCGACTTAAAAAGATCAGGACATTAGCATCTGTAACAATGAGCTTCATATGATGCGGGTAAGCTCGTCCAGCTCAGATAATGGCTTATTTAACAACGCAGCTGCCTTACTGCTTGATATTATCTCCTCCGACAATGCCTTATATACAAGACGCTGGAATCTCATTGGCGTCTCACAACTTTGATAATTTCCAAACTTATGCTTTTTGAGTCTGGTTTTACTGAGCCATATCTGATACTCCTTGAATTTCGAAGCAGATATTAGATCAAGATCATGAGCCCTCCACATTATAGCCTGCACCGATATGCCGTAATAATTCTCAAGGAGTATGAGCTCATCCAGCAATATGGATGACCTCTTTTTCCCGAGTTTTTCCTTGAAAACCGATTCTGGAAACAAAACGGCACTCGCAAAGGAATAGCATAAATGCTCTATTTCTTTTTCAGATATGCCTTCATCAAATGTCAATATGAGATGTGCAAGCTCATGAAGGGCCGTCAGCCTTTTCCGAACCGCATTGACTTCATCATCTATATTGACGACTATAACCGCGACGCCGTCAGTTATTGAAGCCAGACCGGAAAACTCCTCGGATGCCCTTATACCGAAAACCTTGACCTTATTTTCCTCAAGAAGAGATATCACATCCGGCAGCGGATCAAGCCCGAGTGACCATGTTGCCCGCAGCTCATCAGCATAATACTCTATATCACGTGCTGACGAGACAAGGTTACTTTTCAATGGATTGGTAAAAACGCTGTCAAGATTCAACAACTCTTCGATTTCGAGATACTTTTCGAGATAATCCATGGTCCTGAAACGAACGGATTCGATTTCCTTCTGGGAAAGGGAACTTCTCTTTCTGAATTCAAGATGCTCAAGTTTAACATCTGATTTCTTAAAAAAATAATCCACGGGAAGATCAAGGGCATTAGAGATGGATATTATCACCTTGCTCGACGGGGAAGTCTGACCCTTCTCATACTGGCTGAGGGCCTGTTTGGTTATTTCTATATTCATTTTCTCGGCCAGTCCCTGAAGCGAAAGGCCGGACATCTTTCTCGCCGACAATAATCTTTGACCGAAATTATTCATGGCACCCCACTTTACATCAATCCTATACACTTGACAAATTACTAATAATTTTCTATTTCGTCAAGTGATAATTCAAAAAAATGCCCCTATGCAAATTTTATTGAATTATTAAATACTGACCATGACTGGCTTATAGTTAAAGCTGGTAAAGATGAAGTTTATACTCCACGCTGAAATCCTTCTCCATCTTCTCGATCTTCATGAGGATATCAAAGTCGCCACCCGATGCCTCACGCATCTTGAGGGTATCTATGCGGGATTCCACCTTTTTGAGCTCGCTGTTGAGACGGGTGATTTCGAGATAATTCTCGGAAGAGCCCATCTTCTCCATAAGGACCAGCCGCTATCACCAAGGATTTCCTTTAACAGAACGTTGCCTCCGTGACCAGTCTCAACATAATTGTGCCATCTGTTCCAGAAGGCCTCCTGGCCGTATGCGGCCCCAACATACAGCTTGCCTGTCGATTGATCTGATATAAGATACACACCCTTCATGTTGGAAAGTGCCGACTTCCAGCTGGGCTCGTTTTCGGCGATAACTTCTATTAAAAGAGATTAGGGGATATTGATGTTCTCGAAACCGGGGAATGGATCAATCTTGTAGGGCTTCTTTAGTATTTCACTGATATAAAAATCATAAATATGGTTTTCAAGTTTCAGATACGAGGCTCTGAAATCTTTTTCAAAACCAAAGACCAGTCTGCCGATGAGATCCCTTCCCTCATCGAGAAGCTCAGTGTCATACTTATATCTTTCATTTATTTCATGGACACCGATGCTTTTATAAAGACCGGCAAAGAGCCATTCATTTCTATTATAAAAGATGATAGATAATATAAAATCCCTCTAGAAATTTTTATTCCTTTGATCCTCCTGCCAGCTTTTAAAACTCCCTTTGGAAAATGCATAGAGAGGATCGAATTTATAATCTATGCCGATGGCACAATGGACCTTCGTGTTCCCCTTGTTGGCATCTATGAAAGGCAGGATTTCCTTTAACAGCATAAAATTACCTTAACGACGAAAAAAGAGATACGACGTTATACAGTTAATGGATTTAAACATACTCGATCTTGATCCCATTGGCTTTGAGCAGACTTTCGATTTGTTGCAATATCCTGGTATCGGTCACCTTGATGGAGAGGGCGTCCCGATTCACCGTGGCGATGAATGCATCTTCATCATCGCCGGCCGCCTCTTTCCTTGAAAAGTCAGTCGGACTGACTTTCTTAAAGTCCTCGCGGGAAAGGGTAGGGGCTTTCTGGATAAGCTCTTTCTGGCGATCCTTGTCTTTTTCGCGGGCTATGTTCACCAGAATCTTGTGGTCAACCTTCTTGAAGAGCCCGGGCTTCTGGTACTCGGCGCAGATATTATATGCCTGCAGCTGCTCGTAGAAATAGCCCTTGGAAATGCCAACATCATTTGAGAGATATTCCTCAAAGGGACGGCCCACTAAAAGCTTCTTGCGATGATCGCGGACATAGATAAGTTTTTCTATAATACTCTGCTTGAGCTCGACGACCCGGTCCTTTTTAGCCTTCCACCACTCGGCGATATCCCGGAGCTCGTCCAGGTCGGATTTGATCTCTATGGTGATCCGCTTGAGATCGCCCTCCTTTTCCCTGGGGACGACCGCAAGGGCGGCATCCTTGACGTCAATGGCAAGCTTACCCTTCGCCTTTTGTTTTAATAGATCCTTCTTGCTCATTTGACGACCTCGACAAGCTGTTTGTATTCGGGAAAATTCTTCAGATTGTTGGAGTCCTGGAACCCGAGATAGTTGAACTGACTGATCTTGCTGGTGTAGGGGATGGAAATATTCAACAGCAAATCGGGATAATCGGCTTTGAGCGTTTCGAGCGCGAGCTCGTTGACCACGCGGTTCTGGTAATTGAACTGCGTGGGAAGAATGATGATCTTGTCCAAGGTGGGATTGAAGTCCTCACGTATCTGCTTGTTGATCTTGTCGATGGTGAAGTCGATCGCGCGGGTGTCCATCTTTTCGAGACGGGCGGGGATCACGATGATATCGGCCGCCACGAGGCCGAAGACGGTCTCGGACCGGAGGTTGGGTGGCGTATCGAGGATCACGTAATCATACTTGCCGTCGAGCTTCTTCAACTCCTTGCGGAGGATGAGTTCCTTGCCGGTTCGACCCCATTCGTCGATCTCCTCGAATTGGAGGACCGAGGGGATGACATGAAGGTTCGGCGTGATCTCGTGTATCACCTGGGCGAAGAGCTTTTCACCCTTGATGGCCTCGAGGATGGTCTTCCCCTGTATCTTCGAGATGTCTTCGAAGAAGAAGGAGGTGAGGGCGTTCTGGCTATCTAGGTCGATGAGCAGGATCTTTTTATTCTCTGACAGGATGAGTCCGGTGATGACCGCCGATGTTGTTTTTGATACGCCGCCTTTTTTAGAGGCGAAGCAGATGACCTTCATATGCCCTCCTTGCCGTTCCTGCCGCCATTGATTTCGATCTCCCCCTTGTTCCATTTCTCAAGGAGCTTGATGACAACCTCGGAGAGAGAAACCTTGCTCTTCACCGCCTTGACCTTCGCGTCGGTGATTATTTTTTCTGCCTTTCCGTCTTTCACACTTATTGAAAGTGCCATAATGGGTACCCCGGACTACTGAATTATATAATTCCATACTTATATAATTGAATAATTAATGTCAATAAATTTTATGTCTCATTGACGGCATAGCTGGGGATTAAATGATATACTAATATTCATAATCAATAATATATTATTGTTCCGATAATATATTTTATGTCTCATGAGGCGGGATTTAAAAAATTAGCCCAAAATTGGGGCCATAAGCTATCGTGGACTGACACCCGATTCCGCCAGGGCTTTTCTAACCGTTTCCCCTGCCGACATCATCAGCCAGGCTTCATCATCGTTGGTGGCAAGCGACCGGCTGACATCAAATCTGAGACGTTTCAAAAATTGCGCGAAAGCCAGGGCCTCTTCATCAGAGAGTTCAATATCGATTTTCATTTTATTACTTCCAGAATATTTTTCCATACTGTACAATCGGCAACCCATTTAAACAATACATTTTTCAAAAAGATTTTCATTACCGGCCATCCGCACAATTGAAAAAACCTGCCCGGTATTTACGCCGGGCCGAGCTCTCAATCCTCCCCGGGAAGCATGATCGTGATCACGGGTTCGGGAGTGTCCCCCGGTCCGCACACCGCCTTGAGTTTTACCCTGGTCATTTTCCTTCCTTTCATGACAAAGGACACTTCGAAGAAAAGCGTGTCGCCGGCGAAATTCTTAGCCGCATGGCGTAAGAGCCAGAGAGTGTCCCAGAGACGGCTCTCGGTGCTTTGACAGTGCAGCGCCGAGGCCTCGTCGGGGACGATGTATTTAAGCCAGAGCCCGGCGGTCACCGCCACCGGGAAGCGGACGCCCGCCTCGCGGGCAATCTCGCTTGCATCGATGAGCACACCGTCGTCGATAGCCTGGGCGCGGCTGTATGAATGGATTACATCCACTCCGTCAAAAAGGGATTTCTGCTCGTTCATCGTGCTACCTCCATACATGCCATTTCACTTTCTATGTTGACCCGGGCGGCTATCTGTTTGAAAAGCTGATGCCACTCGTGGTCGAGCCAGTGCTGGCCGCCGTTGGTATAGATGTTGTAATCGAGATTGCGAAGCTCGGCGGCGAGCTCGCGGAGATCCACGCGGCGAGGCGGCACATCCGGGAGATCCTCGCGGAGATCGACATGCCCCCCGTACTGTATGACCCAAGCCACCTTGTTGGCAACCCACATGCGGAACATGAGCCAGCAGATGAAAAGTTCCTCGAAGTTTTCACCCTCCCCTACCCTATCCCTGACATGGCAAAACGCTTCAGATTCCGCAAGCACATCACGATAGCGGTCGAGATGGAACAGAAGGCCGCCGGTCATGGCCCGTATGTCTTCTCTTGTTTTCAGAATAACGCTCATTCGCGCACCTCCTTGTTGTTTCACTAAATTAATGTATAGTGGCGTATATACGTTTATACGTCAATAGTATTTTTTACGTTTATACGTTTTTTTATTGACCCGGCCCGACCGCGGGTCTATGGATTGAACATGGCGGAAAAGAAAAATCAATTCAGCGAGGTCAAAAGACCCACGGTGCAGCTCACGCCAGAGGAGCACCGTAAGATTTCACATTACTGCATAGACAACGGCATCAAGATCGGAGACTTCCTTCGGACTGCGGCGCTGTACTGTTTAAAACACAAGATCAACCCGTCGGAAGAAAAATAACCCCGGTAACCTGCCCTTCACCCGTGATTTAAAACGCCGTACAAGTCAAACCAAGAAGCCAAATTTGCTGGAATTCACTAAAACCCATTGGTACCTGGTCAAATCGCTACAGGACGGCCGACGACACCCCGCTACATGACGCCTGCAAACGAGGAAACATACTGTATAAAAACAAACACACCCCGGAGACAACCCCCTCACATCTATGGGGGTTGACGGAGGGGTGCAAACAGTAATACCGACAGGTGCGGAAATTCCGCACCTGAAAAAGGAAAGAACCAGGGTGATAAAAAACAAAAAGGGCGGCGGTTCGCGATGTTGCGATCCGCTGCTCTTTTTGTTTACCCCTTGAGGGGTGGGCGGGGGTGTAAGTTTTTAGAATGGACACGGTATTTAGATAATGAAGTGAAAAGGACACCGGTTTGTTCCGGACGCAGGACGGATCGAATTGGCGCGATTCCTGCTCCGCAGGAAGCGTGACAAAGGTGTCCGCTTCGACAGCAGAAAAGGAAGGGCGTAGCCGGGAGGCAGGAGGGGCCAGTCTGCCTACACCAGCTGAGATAGCTGAGGAGCCGCCCCCCCACCGCCGACCAAGCGAAAAATAATCACCGACGATGATAGACCGAAGCAGCTTACGATAACATGGATTATGTTCGCCGACCCGGAGGCCTCCGGACCCAGCGAGCGGAGGATGAGCGAGCGGCCCCCGAGGCAGGACGCCGAGGGGGTGGGGCCGGGGGCCGTAGGGGAGGGTACATTGCGCCGACGATATGCAGAGGTTTCCCCTGGAGGATTGTTTCTGAACGAGAGATGATTATCTATTTAAAGAGGAAGCAATGCGACATAATCCCATGTTGATCGGAAGCTGCCAGCGGAGCCGGCACCAACATCAATAACCAGGCGGTGGGGGGGGCGGCGGGCATTTGTAAATAAAAAATCAAAATAAGAGAAATTGCGAGCAGTCTGGCCTTGATAAAATAGGAAAATATTTACTAAACACATCGCGGAAAATAATATATATTAAAAAGTATGATTGACTATTAGCAATATTGTGAAATAATCACAGGAACGATTACATTGATGAGGTGTTCAATGGCACTTACATATACTAAACACGAAAAGATTTCTTTAAAGGACAATCCGAGTTTTAATGAAAAATGGCTTCAAAATATTATCGTAGAAGATCCTTCTATTTTAGGTCTGGGTGATTTAGTTATCAAAGATATTGAAAAGTCTTTAAACTACGGGAGATTAGATTTATTACTAAAAGATGATGAAACCGAAACAAGATATGAAGTAGAAATACAATTAGGTAGAGTCAATGAATCTCACATAATACGAACTCTTGAATACTGGGATGAAGAAAGAAACAGATACAGCCAGTATGACCATATCGCCGTAATTATCGCAGAAGAAATTACCAGCAGATTTTTTAACATAATCAGTCTCTTCAACAAGTCAATACCGATAATTGCAATTCAATTAAACGCATTGAAAATAGATGATAAGATCGTATTAAATTTTACCAAGGTTTTAGATTTAATACAACGCGTTGATGATGATACTGATATTACTGATAATGAACCGACAGACAGGACCTACTGGCTGAAGAACAGTTCGGAAAGCACTCTACAAACCGTGGACCTTTGTGTCGAACTCTTAAAATCAATAAATACATCATTATCAGAAAATTATTTAAGAAGATACATCGGTATTAAAGATCAAAATAAATCAAACAATATGGTTATTTTTTGGCCTAAGAGATCGTTTTTAAAAATTGGCTCGAAAAATGATGATAAAGAGTTATGGCTGAAAAAATTAGAAGATGCGGGGATTACTGTTTTTAAAGACCGGAAAAGCAATCGTGTACATCTAAGAGCAACAAAAGATGAAATCCAAAATAACAGGGAGTTATTCATTGAATTTTTCAAAGATGCATACAAAACAGAAACAGCAGAATAAGACAGTACAATGAGGAGTTACTGATATGAGTATGTATACCATACATAATGCGGTTATTAACATAGATTCGTTGAAAGTTATAACGGCGAAGGAAATTTCAGCTATAAACTTTAATTCTAAAACTCTTAATAAAAAACTTAGTTTTTGTAACTTGAATAAAGAAGATCTTCTCGGTAAATACTATGATAAAGACGGCAATATTATTTATCAAGCTGGCGCGGAATTTTACATGTTTGATATAAGGATAAAAGAACTCTCAAAATTGTATTAAGAAGTAAGAATAAATTATCTTAGCAAACCTTCTTGGAAAAAAAGTATTGTACATACCCATCAAGATCACAGATATAATCGTAATAGTACAGTTTACCCAATGTGCGATTGAGTACCTTCGTATTTAACCATTCCGGGAAGGAATCCGGACCGTCTTCTTTTCGATGTTTTTCTATGTTTTTCTTCACAGTAGAAATCTTTTTCTCCAGGCTGTCCTGTAGACCGTTGTATTGTTTCAGGAAATAATTGAATCTTTCGTGATATTGACGAAGGAGTTCCGTGGGCATCTGGGAAAAGAGACCGTAATTTTTCAGATCCTTGAAAAAGTCATTCATTACTAACAGCGTATCCGTGCGGAACTCTGAGAAATCGAATATCAGGGAAAGATCAGGATCGTTCGGCTCGTATATCTCCGGAAAGGCGTTTTGGACTGACTGCATCACTTCTGATTTACTCATGGTTATCACCCCTATTATTATTCTTCCGACCAGAGGCCGAGTTTGTTTTGCCGCGCGTGGCGGTAGGCTTTTTGAAAGAGATCCCTGTGTTTTACATTGGGAGGGATGGTCATTACCGAGGCGTATCCTGAACGGACGATGATTTCATTGAGCATGCGGCCGTCCGGAAGGTAGATATAGGCCAGGAGGCGGCCGTACCTGTCGCGCTTCTCCACGTCAAACTCCAGGGAAACCTTACCACCCTTCCGGATCTGGCTTTTTACGAAAGCCCTGGCGCGTTTCCCGGAGGCGACGATGGCCTCCACATCGGAGCCGGAGCGCTCGGCGTCCCGGAATGCTTTAGCGTTGCGCTTGCTCTCCGGCGTATCGATCCCGATCAGGCGGACCGACTCCTTTTTGCCGTTCACCAGGACAACGACGGTGTCGCCGTCGATGACGTAAGCAATCTGCGCAGTGTCGCCCCCCAACAGGCTGAAGGGGACCAGAACAAAGAGAAGTAAGGAAAGAAGTAAATGTTTCATCATAAGCACCTCACATAATCATAATCTATTCCCCTGCAGGGACGGGGAGACGATTCCAACGCCGGGACCGTAAAGCAGAACCCGGGACAACCATACGCAAGAAAAGCCGGGAGCACAAGGAGGCCTCGATAAACTACGCAGGGAACCCGGAGACCAGCGCTGGTGACAACCCCACGCCCCAGGGCAACGGCGGGCGGACGGGGCCATACGGCCAACGACCCCTTTAGGGTGAATAAAAACACTAAAAATTTTTGAGAACAGGGTCATGACAGCAACCTGCTGTGATCCTGAACATATTGATCCATGCCGTAGACCCTTGTATTGAAAAACCAGCGTTTGCCGCAATCAGGATCCCTGAACAGCTTCAACTGACCGATTTTCTTCTCTTTCACGGGGAGAAACCAGCACCCTTCCTTTTTCTGGCGCACCGTTGGTTGAGCCTGACGGGCTTGATAAGCCCTGTCCCCTTTGACCCCGC
>CALCJG010000227.1 GCA_937967705.1 uncultured Spirochaetia bacterium | reverse complement strand
TGTGATCAAGATGGATGCCCATGTCGTTGATGGCGATATTGCAGAATTCAAATTTGTTCTTGAAGTACATGATCTGAAACACCTCAAGGAGATCGTAAACCGCCTGAAGAAGATAAAGAGCATCAATAATGTCTACAAACTAAACGAGAAGGTCATCCTGAAATAATATGATCATTGTTCTGGGATCAACATCACCCCGTCGTCAAGAATTGATGGGTCACTACTTCCCAGCTTTCCATATATGCGCGCCTCATATCAACGAGGATTCCCTGCCGGGTGAATCATCCCTGGAATATACTACACGAATTTCGGAGAATAAGACCGCAGAGCTCATCGGAAGACTGTCAACCAGTGAAGATTACCTCCTGATAACCGGTGATACGATTGTTTCTCTGGATGGCTCAATCATTGGCAAACCGGCTGATCGTAACAACGCCCTGGAAATACTTCGGACTCTCAGGGGGCGGACTCATGAAGTCATAAGCGCCCTGACCCTGACATATAATAATCATCAGGCAAAGACAATCACCGACAGGGAAATTACACGGGTCACCTTCAAAAATCTTTCCGACGATCAACTAGAAGAGTATCTGGACAGGATAGAATACCTCGACAAGGCAGGGGCCTATGCGATACAGGAACATGGTGATTTCATCGTCGAGGAAATTTTCGGCTCACTGACAAACGTAATCGGTTTTCCCCTGCGTCTGTTTTTCAGATTGATGTCATCCCTCAACCTTCTCGAAATAATGTTCAGGGATTAAATTGGTCCATCCTATTGATTATATTTCGCACTTGGGGATAAACCTGATGCGGTCTCTCTTTGTGGAATAATTTGACTTCAGATATTATTGGCTTGACACATGCAGGATTTCTGACCATATTTGCCATATACCCGTCATAACATTCTTATTCCCTTTTGCAAATAATTAATTATACGAGGTAGCAATATGCATTATATAAATCCCATTTCGGATAATAAACACTCAGCTTATCGTCTGATCATACTATCATTAGCGGTATTGCTTTTCCTGCCCATGTGCTGTAAAAAAGAGGTGGATTCCAAGCAACCCCCTAAAGACCTGCTTGCGATATTCCAACAGACCCCCGATGAAACGGTTAAACCAACTATATGGGATACCGGAGATACCACCATTTCCAATGAAGACCGTCTTGACCTTTTCTACAACAATGTTAAGGATATTGGAGGCGGTTATGTCGGCCTGGGGGGAACTCAGAATTTTCTTCTGGCTTCATGGGCCAATTCCGAGTGGATCTGGCTCTTTGATTTCACAAAAATTGTTGTGGCCACCAACAACATACAAATCGCCTTTCTGAAAAATTCTTCTGATCCTGAATCCTTTATTCAACTTTGGAATCCGAAGAATGCCAAAAAAGCCAGAGAAATAATCAGTAAGGAATATATGAACCATCCGGAACACAAATTCATCCTCAAAGCCCTCAACAAGGTTTCCTGGTTTATTAATAAAAGATTTAATATTCTCAAAATGCTTACAAAAAAACGTAATTATAAAATATGGCTGAACGATCAGTTCTACTATGATAGAATACGAAAACTTGCTCTGGACGGCAAGATTTTAACACTGAAAGGTGATTTGAACGGCCCCGTCACTATTAAGGGAATAGCATCGACAGCAAAGAAAATGAAAGTGAACGTTCGAATTTTGTATTTTTCCAATGCCGAAGAGTATTTTAAAACCTATTCACCCCAATTTAGAGATAACTTTACTCAGATACCCATCGATGATCAATCAATCGTACTGAGAACCGTATCTATATATCGCCGTCTCTTCCCCTGGTCTCCAGATTCAGAGCATTCCACTGACAGGGGTTTCCATTACAATGTGATGAAAGCCAGTGTTCTAATGCAGTGGTTGAAGGACGAAAGGCATTTTCGTGTTGCAGATATGCTGAAAACAGGCAAAGTTGATAAAACCAACGGTTTCAGTTTGATTGATGTATATCCGGTTAAGAAATAGAAACCACCAACAATCAGTGGTTGTAGCGACTGTTTCTATAAAAATAGTTGCTTTTTTCCCGATCAAAGATTAAATGAAAATGATAACAATTCATAGCAACCAGTGATAAACTGGTTGCTTTTTTATGGATGTGATACAAAAATAATACATGGTCTCTAAAAAGAAAAAAGTCATCAATTTTCTAGACAGTTATCAGGCTGACACTTCTGTTGTCCCGGAGATTATCAATCATCTGATAAATAGTCTCAAGGAATTAGATTATCACGTTGATGAAATTGATGAAATTGTTCTTTCGATGGACGAAGCCATCACAAATGCTGTTCAGGAAACTATCAGAAAGCAGGAGTGCCTTCCCAGGTCCGATTATGAAAAACGTCGGGCCATCACCATCCGATATATGATTGATGACGAGGGTTTTGATGCCACTATTATTGATCATGGCAAAGGTCTGAATGTCAACAGTCTCAAAGGACTGATCCCCGACAGCAAATCAAAGGATTACCACAGTCAAATCATCCGTTATGCCTCCGATGCTGAACGAAAAAAACTCAAAGTTCGTTTAAACGGAAAAGAGATTACCCTGAAAGGAATAGGCGCAGGCCTCAAGATAATTCTCGCCTTTATGGATTCAGTGACGATCGACCTGATCGATAAGGAAAAGGTTCTTTCCACCTCTGTCACAGACTTTACCGACGGTACCATTCTCAACCTGAAACGAACAAGGAGATATCATTAGTGATTCACAAAGCCCAAAAAGCCTATAAAAATGAGAAATTTCTCAATTCCCGTGAAGCTAGAACATTGAGAATCCTCAGTGAATATATTGAACCTGAAAAGAGGTTCCGGGAAATGAACATCCACCATACGGTGGTTTTTTTCGGATCTGCACGGGTCAGTGCCGAAAATTCTCAACAGCCGACTTCTTCCTATTACTGGGCAGCCGAAGAACTGGCATATAAACTGGCCAGTTGGGCAAAGACCGTCCCCAACAAGGATAAATCATTTCAAATTTGTACAGGCGGTGGTCCCGGTATCATGGAAGCCGCCAACCGAGGTGCCCGCAGAGCCGGAGAGCATACGATAGGTCTGAATATTGCCCTCCCTTTTGAACAGTTCCCCAATCAGTACATCTCCCCTGAACTGAATTTCGAATTTCATTATTTTTTTATGAGGAAGTTATGGTTCCTTTATTATGCTAAAGCCATAGTCGTCTTCCCAGGCGGTTTCGGTACCCTTGATGAACTTTTCGAAACACTCACTCTAAAACAGACCAAGACACTGGAAAAATCAGATATGCCCATACTTCTCTATGATAGGAATTACTGGGAAAGTTTTATTAATTTTGACAAGCTAGTTGAGTACGGACTCATATCGCCGGAAGATGTTGATTTGATGTATTATTTTACCGATCCGGATGACGGTTTCAATTACCTCAAACCCAGACTGGAGAAGATAATAAATATCGTCAATCACATCAAATGAAATTATGTTTGACCTTTATGGGTTGATAACATAGATTAAACGCCATAAGTATCTTCGAGTAAGGTGATATCATGAAGAAATCAACTCTTTGCATTCAGATCTTTCTGGCCGCAACGATAGTATCCCAAGCGCTTCTGTTTGCTGATCCCGTTTATCAAAAGTTTAAAAGCGATAAATTCAATTACGAGATTGTCCTTCCCCAGTCCTGGGAAGTGGCCACAATCGACATGACGAAAAAGCATATTATGAATGCCGTGAAAAACGACACCCTGGATATCAAAGTACGGGTATATAAAACTGAAGAAAGTGACTATGATAGAGTTGTCAGTAAAAAATCATGGGACTTGCGCAGGATAGATCCTCTTTTAAGTAAAATACTGGAAACAGAGAAAATCAAAATAAAGAAAAACGTACGCGGCAAGCTGCTTATATTCGAATACAGATCAAAAAGGAAAAAGATTCTTCAGAGAACCATGATTTCACGTAACGGCGATATGATCTATATTGTGGACTGCAAGGCCCCCCTAAGGCAGTTTTACCGGTATGAGACTATTTTCAATGTGGCCCTTTCCAGCTTTAAATACCTCACCCCCTCTTCTGATGATGAGGAAAATAAAGAGAGTGATGACACAGAAGAAGATGAAGATGTGAAGGATTCATCGAAGAAAAAGAGTAAAGCCGATGATCAATTCTTTGATTTGGAGTGAAGCCGTATTATAAATTCCGGGTTATTGATCTAGAAGTGGTAATATGCCCAAGACCGGACTTGAACCGGTACAGACTATAAGTCCGAGGGATTTTAAGTCCCTTGTGTCTACCAATTCCACCACTTGGGCTCATTGTCAGAAATAAGGCAAAAAGTGCTTCAAAAGTACTGTAAATTCATGAGGCGCCGAGCGGATTCGAACCGCTGAATAAAGGTTTTGCAGACCTCTCCCTTAGCCACTTGGGTACGGCGCCGTTTAGCCGATAGGATTTGACATCAATAATATGATGAATAATTGATGTCAACTGAAAAAGATGACCTTTTCAATAATAATTCTTAATTATTACAGTATTGTCTCTAATCCCCTTCATAAAAAACTCCTGACTATTTCATTAAAAGGAAAAATTCATATTCGCCCTTTAAAATTTAGTTATAAATATTGACAATTAGGAATAATACTTCAAAATTGACATTACTGTATATTCTTTTCCCGAAAAGAATAGCTTTTAGATTTCTGAATATTTTATGTATATCAACACAGGAGGTATTTATGGTTAGAAGGATCGAAAAAGCAGCTGTAATTGGATCTGGTATAATGGGTGGTGGTATAGCTGCTTTACTGGCAAGCGCCGGTATCCCAACCCTGCTTCTGGATATTGTTCCCTTCGATTTAAAAGATGAAGAAAAGAACGACCCGAAGGCCAGAAACAGGATTGTCAACGCTGGTTTTGAGGCAACAAAAAAGGCAAAACCCGCACTCTTCATGTCAAAAAAGGATACGGATCTTGTTGCCCTGGGTAACTTGACGGACGATTTTGACAAGCTGAAAGAATGTGATTTGATCGTTGAGGTCGTTGTTGAGAATCTCAAAATCAAACAAGATCTTTTCGGAAGAATTGAAGCAATTAGAAAACCGAATGCCATCGTTTCCTCCAACACTTCTGGTCTTCCTCTCGCAAAGATGGCAGAAGGCCGCAGTAAAGAGTTCAAAGAGCATTTCCTCATTACTCACTTTTTCAACCCTGTTAGATACATGAAGCTTCTTGAATTGGTTCCCGGTCCTGATACCAAAAAAGAAGTATGCGATTTTATCGCTGAATTCGGTGAAAAGATACTTGGAAAAGGTATTGTATGGGCCAAAGACACACCAAACTTCATCGGAAACCGTATCGGTGTTCAGTTGATATGCGAAGCCTTCAAACTTCTTGAAACTGAAAACATCACTGTTCCCGAAGTTGACGCAATGTTCGGCCCTGCTTTCGGAATGCCTAAAACGGCCGTTTTCGCTCTTGCTGACCTCGTAGGTCTTGACACAATCGGCCATCTCGCTGAAAACTCTTACGAACTCCTTGCAAAGGATGAGAGAAGAGACGTTTACCAGCTTCCAAAGTTCGTAAAAGACATGCTCGCCAAGAAGATGTTTGGTAATAAGACCAAGGATCAGGGCGGTTTCTACAAATCCGAAATCGACATGGCTACATGGAAGAAGATCAAGAAGGTTCTTGATCCCAAAACCCTGGAGCAGAAAGAATTCGACAAGAAAAACGTTCCTGCCTGCGTAGGGAAAGCCAAGGAAGCTAAGACCCTTGCCGACAAGCAGAAGGCCATCCTTTTCGGTGATGATAACGGTTCCAAATTTGCATGGAAACTCATTGCCAGTGCTGCGATCTATGCTGCCAACCGCGTTCCCGAAATATCCGATACTATTGTTGGTATCGACGATGCCATGAGATGGGGATATGCTTGGGAAGCCGGTCCCTTTGAAATGTGGGACAACATCGGACTGGAAGCCTCCGTTAAAAAGATGGAAGCCGAAGGTTACAAAGTTCCTGAGAACATCAAAAAGATGCTCGCAGGCGGCAACAAGACTTTCTACAAAATCGAGAAAGGAAAAAAATTCTATTTCGATTTCGCTTCCAACAGCTACAAAGAAATCGTTACCAGCCCCAACATGATCTTCCTTGCTAATATCAAGGCTGATGCATCCAAGGTTGTAGAATCCAATCCTTCTTGCTCTCTCATCGACATCGGAGACGGAGTATTCAATCTTGAGTTCCATTCCAAGATGAATGCTATCAACAAAGACATGGTCGATTTCATGGGCAAGGCTGCTGACTACGTTTACCATAATGGTGTTGGACTCGTTATCGGTAATCAGGCTCCTGGCATCCCCGGTGCATTCTCTGCTGGTGGAGACCTTGCCTTCATGCTGGGACTTGCCAAAGCTGGAAAATTTGCCGACATCGACGGTTTCATCAAGGAAGTTCATAAGGGGATCATGGGCATCCGTTATGCTCCGATACCTGTTGTGGCGGCTCCCTATGGGATGACCCTCGGTGGTGGTTGTGAAGTATGCCTCGCCTGCGACAAAATAGTTGCCCATGCCGAACTTTATATGGGTCTTGTCGAGATTGGTGCTGGCCTCGTTCCCGGCGGTTGCGGTATGATCAACCTCTGGAGGAAATTCATCGAAACCATACCCGGACCTGCAAAACTCACTGACTTCGGCGGTTTCTTCGTTCCTGCGTTCATGAACGTTGCACAGGCTAAAGTCTCCATGTCTGCAGTTCAGGCCAGAGAAAATGGTTTCCTGGGACCCAAGGACAGAATCGTCTTCAATAAGGATTACATCATCGGCGAAGCCAAGAAAGAAGTTCTCAAAATGCTGGATGAAGGTTATGTAGCTCCCAAGAAGAAGAAGATCCCTGTAATGGGCGCCGAAGCTCATGGTATGATTTGGGCTGAAATGTTTAATATGAAGAATGGCGGATATATCACTCCCCATATGGAAACAATCGCAAAGAAGATAGCTATATGCATGTCCGGCGGCGATGTAAAATGCGGTACTGAAGTTGACGAAGAATACCTCATGACACTGGAAAGAGAAGCCTTCGTTGATCTCTGGAAGACTGAAAACACCCAGAAGATGGCCGAGCATATCATGACCACGGGCAAACCGTTAATGATATAAATTACTTTTAAAGTATTTTAAATTTTTCGGAGGTAGAATTTATGAGAGATGCATATATAGTTGCCGCTGTTAGAACACCCGGATGCCGTCGTGGTAAAGGTGCCTTCGCTCAGACAAGACCTGAAGATCTCATCGTTACTGCGCTTCAGGGCGTTGTTCAGAGGGCCGGTGTTGACAAGGCCGCTGTGGAAGAAGTTATGATGGGATGTGCTTTCCCTGAAGCTGAACAGGGCTTAAACCTCGGTCGTATCGCCCCCTTGATGGCTGGTTTTCCAATAGACACGACCGGTGCGATCTGTAACCGTTTCTGTGCTTCCGGTCTCGAGGCCATTGCCATCTCCGCCATGCGTATCATGTCGGGCTGGTGCGATGTTGCTATAGGATCAGGCTGCGAGTCCATGTCCATCGTTCCCATGGGTGGAAACATGCCTCGGCCTCATCCCGAGTGGGCGAAGACGAAACCGGATGTCTATGTCTCCATGGGTATCACGGCTGAAAACGTTGCCAAGAGATATAACATCACCCGGGATATGATGGACGAATTCGGTTTTCATTCTCAGGCCAAAGCCTCTGCGGCCCAGCAGAATAAAGACTTCACAGAAATCGTTCCCACTCCCGCCACTACCTATTCATTTAAAGATGGGAAATGGGTTAAAGAGAGCAAGATGCAGGATTTCGATGATGGCGTAAGAGCCACCACGGTTGAAGGCCTTGGCAAATTGAAACCGGCTTTCTCTTCAACCGGTTCGGTAACCGCCGGGAATTCCTCTCAGACCACTGACGGCGCTGCCGCCACCTTGCTGATGAGTGAAGAAGCCCTCAAGAAGTACAATGTAAAACCCATTGCAAAGTTTAAGATGTATGCTGTTGCTGGATGTGAACCCGATGAAATGGGTGTCGGCCCCGCATATGCAGTCCCTAAACTTCTCAAGATGGCAGGTCTCAAGGTTGAAGATATCAACCTCTGGGAACTGAACGAAGCCTTTGCTTCTCAGTGCATTTATGCGATGCAGAAGCTTGGAATCTACGACGATAAGAAATACTGGTCATCCGACAGTGCTAGCAGAATAGTCAACATCAATGGTGGAGCTATTGCTCTGGGACATCCCCTGGGATGCACCGGTGCCAAACTTGCTGCTACCCTCGTTAATAACATGAAGAAGAAGAATGCCAAATATGGTGTTGAATCCATGTGTATCGGCGGCGGTATGGGCGCTGCAGCTCTGTTCGAATTAGTATAACGAACTAACAATTGTCTACTGAAAGGGGTTGATCACATGATCAACCCCTTTTTTATTTATAAACTAAAACATCGAAACCGCCGAAATAACAATATACATTATTTCATTAGGGTTTTGGAGGTATTATGCTTCACAGAGAAGAAAACATGAAAAAATGGAAAGTGGAACAGATTAATTATTTCCGGAAGTATCTCTCCAGTTTCCATGAAGCCTCAAAGGAATACAAATTACTTAAAAAAGGGATTGAAGAACTGGAGAGAACAATCTAATTTGTCAACATGAAAGGTAGATATGATCTTCAAATGCATCCACGCTGTAGACAGCTGGGTTCAGAAATTCCTTTTAAATACTGCCGTACCATGAATACGGGTTATCCCTGTGCCAATATCCTGAATTGCTGGTATGAATTGATCGATATTGTGGCTTACCTTAAAGAAGAATATACAGAAGAGGAAATGGGGAAATTTCTCAGCAGGGATTCCCGTATCAACATAATCCTTAAGACCATCGATAAAAACAAACAGTCATAATAGCGAATGATCATTCCATGCTGGCTATTTTTTGAATGGTTATATTGAATCGCTTTAATTTATTATGCATGGTTTTTCGGGATATTTTTAAAGCCCTTGCAGTATTTGAAATATTATAGTTAAAATGTCTCAGAACCTTTTCTAAATACTCCTTCTCCATGTCTTCCAGACTCTTTATAAGGCTTATGCTCTCCTCTTTGTTAAGAGCTTTTGGACTGATAACGTCAATACCTGAAGGCGGCATTATCGTCTCCTCAAATTCCAATAAGCTTTTCACTTCATCCTGGTCCGCGGTATTGGCAGTGGATAGTAAGATCAATCTTTTTATAAAGTTTTCCAATTGCCGAACATTGCCGGGCCAGGAATAATTCGTCAGGAACAATCTAGCTTTTAAGTCAATCTTTAAATCACGCCCGTATTCTGAGTTGTATTTGTTTAAAAAGTGATCAACGAATAGAGGTATATCTTCTCTTCGTTCTTTCAATGGCGGGAGATAAACTGGAACGACATTGAGTCGATAATAGAGGTCTTCTCGGAACTGATTTTCTTTGACAAGATCCCTTAGATCCTTATTACTTGCGGCAACAATCCTCGTATTAACCTTAATCAGCTGATTGCCCCCTATGCGTTCAAACTCCTTTTCCTGAAGTACACGCAGCAGCTTGGCCTGCATATCAATCGAAAGATTGCTGATTTCATCGAGGAAAAGAGTTCCTTTTGTGGCAACCTCGAATTTTCCAATTTTGCGTGATATAGCCCCTGTAAATGACCCCTTCTCATGGCCGAACAGCTCGCTTCCGATCAGATCTCTTGGTATGGTACTACAGTCCAGTGACCTGAAGGGATATTGTTTTCGGTTGCTGTTGTAATGAATCGCCTTAGCAATGATCTCTTTCCCAGTACCGCTATCGCCTATGATGAGTATTGTACTGTCGGTATCAATGACCTTCTCGAGGGTAATAAAAATCTTCTGCATCTCCGGTGATTTGCCGATGATATTTTTAAACCTAAAATTCTCCCCAACCTGCTGGCGTAACTTGCTTACCTCGTTTTCCAACTCAAGCTTTTCAACGATGTTTTTAATAATAACCAGGAGTTTGTCGGTATCAAAGGGTTTTACAAGATAATCATAAACCCCGAGCTTCATGGAGGTGATAGCTGTATCCACGTCATTAGTCGCTGTAATGACAACAACAGCTATTTTAACCTTATTTTCATTGATCTGCTTCAAGACATCGATTCCCGTCATTCCGGGAAGCTGGAGGTCTAATATGATGATATCGAATGGTTTCGAGGAGAGGATATCAAGAATTGTGTCACCTCTATCGACGGTTTCAACTTCGAAGGAATCACTTAGGAGATCTTTTAGTAATTCCCGAATCCCTTTTTCATCGTCTGCAATCAGTATCTTATAGTTAGCTCTCATGGTATTTCCATTCTAAACACCGGAGGGACATCACGAAACATAGAGAATTTAATACCGCATGCGTTAGAAATCATGAATATATCATATAATTCTGTTCCCTCAACAAAGAATTGTTTCGAAAGATAGGGGATGAAAAAGTTTTCATTATTGATATTGTTAAAATCCACTCCCCGGAAGATCAAATCAAGCGCCAATCTATTATCCACTACATCCAACAGTAATTCTAGACTTGTTGATCGAAAAAATTCCCATTGAAATCCTCTCATCAGGGTCATCAGAAGTTGAATCACTATTTCCAGATCGATATTAACATCAATTCGGATGTCACCATGTTTCAATTCGACCTTATCCTTCCATACGGATGTCTCAACAATTTCATGAAGTCGACGAATTATCAAATCGGATGAAACTGATGTAATATTTTCGGGGTGGAATGAAAAAACTCTATATAGATCATTCAGAACAAGATTAATTTTTTCAACCTGTTCCAGTATGTTGTTAGTGCATTTTCTTAAAAATTCTTTGTCATCAGTTTTTGAGTTCAACAGTTGAGAGTACCCTTTAATGGTCGTGAGGGGATTTTTTAGTTCATGACTCAAACTGCGTATGGTTTGCTCAAGAATAACGGCCTTTTTTTCATTGTCTGAAATCACTTTCTATTACACCTTTCAACTTTATGCAAAGGGTATCACAGTAGCGTCAGCCCAAAGCTTTTCCAATTGATAATAATCTCGCAATTCACGCGTGAAAACATGTATTATTATTTCATCGTAATCGAGTATGATCCACCCTGATTCCATATTGGGATTGTTGCGTTGCTGAATGTTTTTATTTTTAAGAAATTTTTGTAATTCCCTGGCAAGGGAACGGCAATGCATAAAAGAATTTCCCGTAGTTATAATGAATAAATCGAAGTAACTATTAATATTACGAAGATCCATTAAAACAATCTCTTCTGCCTTTTTGGAATCCAATAATAATGCACATTCTTTTGCGATATTCTTTGCATTAGCTTCTTCTGAGATATTCATTATTTTGCGAAATCCTTACCAGTGATTATTAATACATCATGCATTTGAGTGTTATCAATGATGTGATATATCTTTTCTACTCCGATAATCTCGGACACTTTTCTAACATTTGCTATGTTCCCTTTCTGATTGATTATGAATGTATAGCCGAATTTCGGATAAGGTGATGTGCCGAATTCCACGACATTTAAGCCGTCCCTGATAAGAAGATTCCTCATCTTCCTTGCAAGACCAGGAATGTCCGTACCGTTGAGTATTTTAACCTTGATGTTGGGATTTGCCTTTTCGGTATATACAAGTCTGGTCAGAAACTCTTTCTCATAAATCTTATAGGCAATATTATCCATATAATAAAATCCCTGAGTATCCAGTTCACCGGGAATGACGGTACAAACCAATTCTGATTCTTCCAGGAAAAGTTTAAGCAATGACATTATTTCCTGAGGAAGAAGGTTGGTCTTAATGGATTTTATGGCTTCAGTAATAAACTCCAGATTGTTGAATTTTTTATATCGCTCCTTCTTGTAATAAAGTGAAAGCAAAACATCCTGTATCCGATCATACTTCCGATATATAGAATTCTTTTCAGCATAATTTATGTATTTAATAACCTTATTCCCATCCAGATAACTAGGCCCGAATGTAAACAGATTGGACCCCTTAACCTGATCAAGAACAAGCAGATCGATTCCTTCAAGCAGATCGACAACCCTGACAATATCTGGAGAGTATAACTCTATATAAAAAGGAATTTTTATCTTCAAATCCCTGTCTAGTGCGGACGACAAATCTTTGAAATCACCCATATCAATGTCTTCAAGCTTTTGAAAATCCTTTCCCTTCCCGTTCAGGTCTATGCGCATGGACGGCGGTAGAAAAGTCAGACCAATTTTATTGTTTTCAGGATTAATACTCAGTATTCCATAAAACTTGTGCTTATTATTATGATAGACATTGCTCCCGGCAATAAGGATATTGATCATCCTCTTCTGGGATATCAGCAATTGAATGATGTTCCTGGTAAAAATGGAATAAAAATAATATCCTGTTAGGGCTATCAGAACGATACTGCAGATGATACCAGCTGTTATAAGTTTTTTCTTCAACTTAAGTATAACTCCTTTTCTTTAATATATTTTTCTACATTCTCTGGAACGAGATATTTTATTGATTTACCTTCTGCAATTCTTTTTCTTATACAAGAGGAACTAATATCAATCATGGGATTTTCAATGATTTCCAAACCGGCCTCGAAGTCTCCTTTATTCTTTTGTGCCAGCTCCGTACCCGGTCTCTTCAATACAATAATCGAAATGCGCTTTTGTATCTCATGATAATCTTTCCAGGTCTCAATCTCATTATACGAATCGCCGCCGATGATGAGATAGAGCTTGATACCAGGAAATTTTACTTCGAATTCTCCTATCGTTAAAATGGTATAAGATGGGCTTCTACGTTCAATTTCACATTTTGAAACTTCAAAAAAGGGGCTTTCCTTCCCAATTGCCAGCGTGATCATGTCGAACCGATGCATGGCTTGTACGTCGTCCGATAATTCCTTGTGTACCGGTTTCAACGATGGAATGAAAAATAATTTATCCAGATCAAATTTTTCCCGAACGAACTGGGCGTTTATCAAATGGCCATGATGGATGGGATTGAATGTACCGCCGAATAATCCAAACTTCAAGATCTGACCTGGCCGGAACCATATATAATGTATTTCAAACATGTCAGCCCTTCGATTCCCATGGTACCCCTGGCATGAAGTTTCTGTGTCGAAATACCGACCTCTGCACCCAAACCGAATTCTCCGCCATCATGAAATCTTGTGGACGCATTGACAAATACGGCGGAGGAATCCACCTCTCGCAAAAACCGTTCCGCCTGGCTGTAATCCTCCGTTAATATTGCTTCCGAATGTCCTGATCCATATTCAGCAATATGCCGCATCGCCTCTTCCATGGAATCAACGATTTTTACGGCTAATATTAAATCCAGAAACTCATATCCCCAATCATAAGCAGAAGCCGGTTTAATTCGATCAGGTAATATCATTACTGTTTTCGCACAGCCGCGTATCTCAACTTTTTCCTCAATCATTGACTCCAGCAGTCCTTTAATATCGGGGTAATCTCTATGGATTAACAGTGTTTCCATGGCATTGCAGACCCCAGGTCGCTGTACTTTGGCATTGATGCAAATATTTCTCGCGAGCTCTCTCTTTGAAGATGCATCCACGAAAATATGACATACCCCCTTGTCGTGTTTAATAACCGGAATGGTGGATTCCCTGCTAACCATGCCTATCAGTTTCTCCCCCCCGCGAGGAATGACGATATCAATGTAATCTTTCATCTTTAAGAGCACCGGCACATATTCATGCTCTATCTTTGTTATCAGGGTGATTATATCCTCAGGACACTTCTTCTGAGCCAAAGCCTCCTTGATTACGGTATAGAGTGCGATATTGGAATGTATGGACTCCCTCCCTCCCCTCAGAATGGCGGCATTTCCCGACTTGATGCAGAGTGCGGAAATATCAGTAGTCACATTAGGCCTGGATTCGTAAATAACACAGATAACACCTATCGGCACTCTCATCTGCCCGACACGAATCCCCGAAGGCATTACCTTAATTCCTTCAACGCGTCCCACAGGATCATTCAAAGCTGCAATCTCTTCAATGGATTTCGCCAAACCTTCTATACGGTCGACATTAAGCAACAGCCTGTCCCGAAAAGCACTGTTAACCCCTGAAGTATCCGCGATATCCAAATCCTTCCGGTTTTCTTCGATAATAAAACTGCTTCTTTCTCTTAGTTTATCAGCAATAGCCATCAATATATCATTGCGCTGATTGGTAGTGAGATTTGCAATATATCGTGATGCCAGCCTACTCTTTATGCATAAATTTTCAATGTACTCTTTCATAATAGTAACCCGTTAATAAATATTTCAACAAAATGATACGGTATCCTTAAATTAGTCAAACTACTTACCGTTATCATCATTAATTACCCAGGATTATCCTGTACAGCGCCTTCGGGATATGCCTCTCCTGAATAAAATCCCTCAAAACCCCTTGTCCCATCCTGTTCAGCACACCAAGCATTTCCAATTGTACATCTCTCTCAGCCGGCTCAAACTCTTTATTGATGAATCTTTTCACTTTATCCCGATCAGGTGCATTGCCCAGAATCCAGACTATAGTCCTTTTATTCAAATGAGAATCTTCCAGCCTGTATCTCTCAGCCAGGAAATCCACATCGATGTAATTATAATCATACAGGGCATAATAGGCTTTAAGTCGCTCCAGTTTATTATTACTATACAATTCATAACGAATTCTTACAAATTGATGAACCGGACGGTATATCAAATACAGGTAATTACTCCCCATACCTAAAAACTCAATAAAAAACTGTTTTTTCAGCAAACTGCCTGCTGTAAAACCTGAGATGAACAGGAGGAGAGCAATTATCGGCACTTTAAATATTCTCATTGGGACCAAAGATAGTTTTTTTTCAATTGAAACCTTTCTAGTTGACAAATTATAAACAGTGAAATAGATAAACTCAATATTTCAACAAATATTTACTTTCAATTCCGACTTCGGATGCAATTTTTCAAACGCTGGCAATCAATTGACCGATCCGATCCATGAGGATAAAATGAAGTATGAACCTGTGATAGGCTTGGAAGTGCATATTCAGCTCAACACTGAGACTAAGATTTTTTGCGGATGTTCCACAAAATTCGGAAACGATCCCAATTCACAGACATGCCCTGTGTGCCTCGGCCTTCCAGGCGTACTTCCCGTTTTCAATAGTGAGGTATTAACTAAAGCCATATTGGCCGGATTGTCCCTAAACTGTCATATATCCCATTACAGCAAATTCGACAGGAAGAATTATTTCTATCCTGATCTCCCGAAGGCTTATCAGATTTCCCAGTATGATAAACCGATTTGCCATGAGGGACACATCGTCGTCAACACATCCCAAGGCCTTAAAAGAATTGGTATTACCAGGCTTCATCTCGAGGAGGATGCCGGTAAATCCATCCATTCAGAGAACCCATCTCACAAGATCTCTATGGTCAATTTCAACCGAACAGGAGTTCCTCTCATCGAGATCGTTTCGGAACCTGACATTAGAAGTTCCGAGGAAGCTTATAACTACCTGCAAAAATTGAAAATTATAATGAAATACCTCGAAGTATCCGACTGCAACATGGAGGAAGGGAGTCTCCGGTGTGATGTAAACATATCTCTAAGGGAATTCGGCCAGGAGAAATTCGGGGAAAAGGTTGAAATCAAAAATCTCAATTCCTTCAAGGCTGTAAAAGCATCCCTGGATTACGAGATCGAAAGACAGGCCCGCATGCTTGATGAGGGTGAAGTCATTGTACAGGAAACACGTTTATGGGATTCCCAGCGTTGTGAGACCTTCAGCATGCGTTCCAAGGAGGAAGCGCATGATTACAGATACTTTCCCGAACCGGATCTACCTCCCATAATCATTGATGATATTTATATTAATCATATCAGGAACATGCTCCCTGAATTGCCTGATGAGAGGAAAGCCAGGATCGTACGGGATTACGAAATACCGGAGTATGATGCAGATGTGCTGACATCAACCAAACCTCTGGCGGAATACTATGAAGCGGCTGTAGCCGTTGGAGCTAATCCCAAACGTATTTCAAACTGGATTATGAGTGAGCTTCTCGGGCGCATTGATGATTCTGAAAAGATTTCAATCTTTCCTGTCACGCCTGAGATGCTTGCAGGACTGATAAAACTCATAGACAATAATACCATAAGCGGAAAAATTGCAAAGGTTGTTTTTGAAGAGATGATCACCAGCGGTAATGCAGCCGAGACGATAGTAGAAACCAAGGGTCTAAAACAGGTAACAGACGTTACTGCAATTGAAAAAATCGTGGAACAGATCATACAAGATAATCCTGAATCAGTATCCGATTACAGGAATGGTAAGGATAAGGCCCTCAAATTTTTAGTCGGCCAGATCATGAAAGAGTCCAAGGGCAAGGCAAATCCCCAGATTGTCAATGATTTACTCTTAAAGAAATTATCCCAATAATTGATCACCCACCGTAATAGAAATTAGAGGTCTACGATGGAAGCAATCACGAATCTCAAAATCCAGGGCGCAAAAAAACTATTCAGCGGCAAGGTGCGTGATGTCTATTTGGTTGACCCAGACCATTATCTGATAGTATCTACAGACAGAATATCAGCATTTGACCATGTCTTTCCCAATGGAATTCCCGGGAAAGGGTTACTTTTAAATAAAATTTCTAATATATGGTTTTCGAACATTAAGTTTTTAAAAAATCATATTGTTGAGTCAAATATAGCAAATTTCCCAAAACCTTTTTCAGATATCCCGGAATTGAAAGACCGATCAGTAATTGTAAAAAAAGCAGAAAGAATTGATTTTGAATGTGTTGCAAGGGGTTATTTGATTGGAAGCGGCTGGGAAGATTACATAAAAACTGGATCAGTTTGCGGAATCAAGATGGAGGACGGCCTACAGATGGCTCAGAAGCTTCCCCATCCCCTGTTTACCCCAGCCACTAAGGCTAAAAGGGGTCATGATATCAATGTCTCCATTGATGTCATGAGAAAAAAACTGGATTCGGATGTAGCCGACCGACTGGGAGAATTAACACTTCAGATCTACGACTTCGGGAGAGAGAAGCTGAAAAAGGCGGGTATCATCCTCGCGGATACCAAATTTGAATTCGGTTTTATTCGCAATGAAATAGTATTAATTGATGAGGTTCTAACTCCTGATAGCTCACGTTTTTGGGACGAGGCCAGTTATCAGATCGGAACCTCTCCTGTCAGCTATGATAAGCAGTTTATAAGAGACTATCTGAACACGACTAGCTGGGACAAAAATTCACCTCCCCCTCCCCTCCCGGATGAAATCATTTTCAGAACACAGGAAAAGTATCAGGAAATTTACAGCAAAATTAAACATATTTTTTAAAAGATTCAACAATTCTCACCATGCTCCAGGTATTTCTATCGAGGTTAGCGGTTTTCAACTGTTTTGGTCATCGGTTATAGTATCAAGTCATTTAATTGTTTTGTCGATAATATTATTATTATGCGCTGTGAAATCATTTCGATATAATAATCGGGAGGACTTAAATGGCCTTACCTCAGAAAAATCCCTACGATAAATACAAACAGACCGAGATTAATACTGCAAACCAGGGTAAACTTATCGTAATGCTTTACGATGGCGCTATCAAGTTCCTGAATATTGCCATTGAGAATATGAATCCCAAGACCTACGATTTAGTAAACAGTAATATTTTAAAAGCTCAGGACATCATAACCGAACTTCTCATGTCCCTTAATATGGATGACGGGGGGGAATTCTCACGCAATTTGTTTAATCTCTATATGTATTTTAAAAAGAGGCTTCTCGAGGCCAACATACAGAAGAGCTCCGAAATCATACAGGAGGTTGTGTCATATTTAAAGGACTTGAGGGAGGCTTGGAATAAGATATCCGCAAAAGAGGTCAAATCAGACGGACAGAATATCGATTCCAAAGGCAGCTTTAGTGTTGAGGGATGATATCAGCTCCCTGCTTTCGGAGGCCAAGTGCCTTATAAACAGGAAGATGGAGCTTATCAATATCATCAAACAATCAGAAACCGAAAAGAGATACTTAATACCCACCGATAACTCACAGCAACTCCTCGATTTACTGCAGAAAGATCAGGATTGCATGGAACAGATAGAATTACTGGACTTTGATATACAGCAAATAAAACACCAGATTGCCGCTATCGCCGGCATGGACCAGTTTTCCTATGACCGCCTATCCCCAACTCATGAAATAAAGGAAATGCATGACGCAGAAACTAGAATACTCAGCAGCATGGACTCGCTCTCAAAGAGCCGGCTGGAGTTGATTGAGATGATAGAGCGCCGTCTTGAGGGGATGAACAGGGACATCAACTCCCTTTCTCGTCTCAACAAACTGAAGTGGGACCAAAATTCCTAAAAATCGACAACACTCTTATTCTTTAACATTTCCGACTTCAGTTCGAGCATTCGGTTATAATCGAACTTGTACCTTTTTTTCTTATATACATATCTCAATCTTTCTTTGTACATCTTCGAGTTAAAATACTTTCTAATGCGCCTGGAGAGTGGAAATATCTGTTCGGACGGATCGTATTCCTGCGGATTGCCGGTTTCAGCATCATAAATCGTATTGGTCAGCATTCCCCAGGATATATCAATAAGCGGATAATTGGAAAGATCCCTTACTATTGCCTGCAGAATGGCTTCATGGGAAGGGTTAAAGAACTTGAATTTTTTAGAGTACATTATAGCCCCGTGCATATGGTCGGGAACATCCATGAAGCCGTCTTTGATCACTTCTCGCCCGACAATATACATCATCTCCATCATAAAATTCAAAATACCCAGCCCTGGTTTTTTCTGACCTGGCAGCTGGGGACGGTTGTTTGAAAAATCTGTATGAGGATTTTGAGAGGCCAGCCATTCGATGACAATCATGTCGTAGGTAACAGCCTCAATATCCTCGGGAAAGTATTTTGAATCCGGTAAAAACCTCGATTCAGAAAGACGGAGATCCACAAGAATGTTATTGGGCTTTTTCTCACCATAATAAATCTTAAGATAATGGATCAGTGTCTCGTCCTTTTCAATATCCAGTATGATGTTATCAAACCCCCGTTTGTTCAGATGATCCAGCATCCCCACCTTATTAATGATGGTCATCAGATCATCCTTGGAAAACCTATTGAGAAAAAGATTGTCCTTATTAGGCGTAAAGGCAAAATATCCGAAGCTATCCTCTATGCTGCCGGTTTTCCCCTCGTCATTGATAAAATCAGTCATATCAATGGGTTCAAAATATTTGAAAAGGGATTTTTTCGGGGTTTTCTTCTTCAAAGGAATCTACCTCTTATTCGGTCCAGCGATTGGAGTTATAGAATAATTTCACCTGCATCAGAAAATGTTCCAGATTGGTCATGTCGATCAAGGGTACAATCATCATCCTGACAAATTTATCATATTGCTTAACCTGAAGTAAAGCCTTTTTATAGGATTCAGATATGTTTTCTCCAATTATAATCAGCCGTGCATTATTGACGATGTACTGATCCAGCAATTTTTCCGGATCAGTTACGGAAATAACGTCTTCAGTGGATATAAAATCCGGTGCGATCTCAATGTTGATATTTTTCTTTCGTGACACCATGGAGGTAATCAAATCCGTATTCTTTCTGAACCTTTCCATATAGCTCGTTTCCGCATCGGGCATCATGTTGATAAAAACAATGATCCCGTTCTCGGAATTTCTATACAAAAATTTCTGATCCTTGGATAAATCCCTTTTTATCTCGTTCCATTTTTTATAATCCAGCATTTCATTGTGGCCCACAACAGTCTGCCTGTTCCCTGATTTACTGTCCTGTGTATAGACATCTCCGATTATGTAGATGCAACGTTTACGCTTGGATTGAGCATTTACACGATTGAGGGCTTCAAGGTATTTATCAATATCCATAAATTCAGCCATTTTGTATGGTTTCCTGAATTCGATGGGGTATTCATGGGAGAGGTATTCATAAACCGTTACAGTATAGATGATGTCGATCTCTAGAAATCCCTGTTTATGGAGATAATCCAGATCATCAAGAGTAACCGGGTTCTCTGAGTGGAATTTCCTCCCTTTGACCATCATATCATAGTAATACCTGCAATAGAATTCATTGGGGTATTTATTCATTATATTTCGAATTTTATCAATACCAACTTTCATGATATAATTTTTAACTATATATTATTTGGTTTTTAATATTATGAAGGGAGATAATTTTCAAGAATAAAACTCATTAATTGGAAATAAAATAACTAGCTCTATAACTGCTGGCCCTTTAATGTTTTGAGATAGGTATAGATAAAACGGTCAATCTCACCGTCCAATACATAATCTATGGAACCTGTTTCTTCCCCAGTCCTATGATCTTTGACAAGGGTATATGGTTGAAAGACATAGGATCTAATCTGATTGCCCCAGGATATATCTTTCTTTTCCCCCATCTTTTCCAGCTTTTTCTCATCCATCTCCTTGCGTTTCAATTGATAAAGTTTCGATTGCAATACCTTGAGCGCAAAAGCCTTGTTTTTATGCTGCGATCTTTCATTCTGGCATTGCACGATAATGCCCGATGGTATGTGTGTTATTCGAACCGCTGAGTCGGTCTTGTTAACATGCTGGCCGCCCGCGCCTGAAGCACGGTAGGTATCTATACGTAGATCCGATTCGTTAATCTCAATATCCACATCATCCGGGACCTCCGGGATTATCTCAACAGCTGCAAATGAAGTATGGCGTCTTTTATTGGCATCAAAAGGAGAAATCCTCACCAGCCGATGTATCCCCCTTTCGGACTTAAGCAATCCGAACGCAAAATCACCGTTAATTAATGCAGTAGCCGTTTTGAGGCCCGCTTCTTCACCCGGCATATAATCAATTACACTGATGGTATACTCATTTTTTTCAGCCCATCGTAAATACATCCGGAATAACATACTGGCCCAGTCCTGGGACTCCGTGCCGCCGGCTCCTGGGTGTACGGTCAGGAAAGCACTACGAACATCATCTTCACCGGATAGCAATTCGAGAGTTTCCAGCATATCGAAGGTTTTCATGTAACCATCGATCTGAGTGCTAATATCATTCAGCAGTCCCTCGTCATCTTCCTTCATAGCCAATTCCATCAGCTCAATCGCTTCCTGGACCTCGGCATATAGTTTACCGAGAGGATCAATCCTTTTTTTCATTTGACTGATTTCAGAATTAATCTTTGCGGCCTGCTCTTTATTGGTCCAGAAATCATCTTTGAGGGTCTCCTGCTCCAATAGCATGATTTTGGCTCTTAATGAATCCAGATTCAATGATTGATAGAGATCGTCAATTTTGCCGATAAGTTCTTCCAGATCCCTTTTCCTTTCTCTATAATCTCGTTCTTCCAATGTTTTACCTCATAATCAGTATCGTAGAATTACTATTGGGAATAATTTTAATATTATAAATAACTTTGGGTCAGATGTTTGATCATATCATTTTCAAGATCCTCGGATTCCGAAAACCTTTTACCTAATGCAGACAACCAGATATCAGCACTTTCCATGCAGAAATATAAATATACGTCTCTGGAATGATCTCTTATGCATTGTATTATATGGGTATAAATTTCAAGCCTATTCTTTTTGAAATACCGGTATTTACCATCTATTCCCGGAAGAAATTCTTCCACAAAGATTTCCCTGTCTTTTCCATATTCTTTCATATATTCCTTAAAAGCCAGGGTATATCTGAATCCGCCGAGAGAAATCCAGCATATATTCCCGGCAGGGACGGCATTGAACAGATCATTGATTGTCTTTCGATAGTCATCCTGCCATCCCTCATAAATAATAATCGGATCGAAGTGAAAAGCGGTATGATAACCACTTTTTGATGCCTCCTTGGCCGAAGCCAGTCTTTCTGCCAGGGAAGACGTTCCTGACTCGTGTTTATCAATATTACGCTGAGTGTTCAGGCTCCAAGCAAGGACAGTATTCCCTTTATCACCGATGTTCAGCAAATGATTTATATTATGGGATTTTGTTTTTAATTCAAGAAAGATATTCCTGTTTTTTGATGTAATACTGATGAGCTCGGAAGCGATACCGGTAATCTGATCCATCATGAGCGAGTCCGTATATTCCCCGGTCCCGATGCGGCAAACTCTGTTTTCGTTTTTTTTCGAGAATTCACACAGATCCCTGTAAAGCACTTCCAGATTGGAGAACTGGACAATTCCGAAGGAATTTAGGTATGTGTTTAGATAACAATAGGAACAATCATATAGACAATTGAAACAGGTATTAACAACCCAGTAATTACAGCAAATGACCCCGGGGGAACCGGGACATTTCTGTACAAAGCGTCCCCGGTTGTCCTTTAATATCAATACCTCTTTTGATTCTGCTCCCTCATGGATGAAAGACTGGATCTTTGTTCCCAAATCCGATTCATCTTGATAGGAAATGCATCTGAATGAATACCCCTCACAGGTCAAAAACCTTTTTACCAGTGAATTACTGATCTCCTTTTCATTATAGAGAACTATTTTGATATCCCTAATGTCTTTCCGGGGCCCTATTGTAAAATAATCATGATTCAAGACTCACATCCCCGTTTAACTTGTAAAAAATAGTTGAAATTATGTCTTCTCTGTTGTTTATTTGAGTATAGCCTGCGATGCTCGAGATAGGTATCAACATTTTTGTACCAATATTATATGAAAAGGGATTCTAAATCTGTTCAAGAAAACCATACTCTTTCACGAGAGAAGGTTGAATTCAACATGAGGAAACCCACCTGTGTAAACAGGTTCAAAAATTATTACCTACACGGCATTCGCGGGTTTTTGCAATTATTTTTTATTAGAGAATTATGAAAACAATATTCGGATTCGACTGGCCAACACCTGATTTAACCCAAATACTCATCATCCTGCTGATAATTGCAGTCATTACTGCATTTCTTCTGCTTCTTCGCTACAATTACATTCTTAACCGTAGAATCATCCATGAACAACAGCTTTTTCTCTTTAAAACCAAACAACTCGGACTGACAAATTATCAGTTCAAGATCCTCAGCGGAGTCATCGAGAACCTGGGTTTGAAGGATCCTAATAAAATTCTTGACAATGCTGTCTATTTTGAGTCATCCATCGGTTCTTTTCTTCAATATCTTCGCGATAAGAATGAGAATGAGGAGTCCCTTTCCGCAATCTGTAAAGACATCATTATCACATATGAAAAGATCTATCACTTCACAACTTATAAAAAACCTCTGGAAACCATACATGACATTGAGGATAACATTCTTCTCTGTTTCGTAGTGGAAAACAAGGATGTTTATATCGGCAAGTTGATAAACAAAGAAGAGAACAGCATCACGTTGCAATTATTCAGACATCCCAGAAATCTGCAAAACCTTGCAGGCAAGCCCATAAAAGGTTATATCTGGAGGACCGGAGATGCCGAATATACCTTCGATGCCCAGATCATCTCGAACGATACACAGTTTCTAAAAATAGTCATGCCAGATACAGTTGTCCGTGGAAAAGAAGTACGGCACCCGTACATAGAGGTCATGTTGCCCTGCAGACTCATTCCAGTTAAAGACGGACTTCCGATTGCCGAACAGGAAAAGCATAAAGACGTTTACGGCAACATCTTCAAAATTAATGAAAATGAAACCGTTATAAGACTAAATCAATCCATTGACTATAAATTGAACTATATCATCAACTTTGAAATTTCCGATTTCAAAATGGGAATCACATCAAAAGTGATAGCTGATAAAACTATTCACGAAGAGAACACGCACTATTACACCTTGAAATTCATGGATATCTCTGAAGCAGGTGCACGAATCCTCAAACAATTCATCGTGGATCACTTATAACAGCTTATCCAATGACACTCAGTGCAAATTCTCGTTTTTTATCCAAATCGAAACCAGTTTTCAATAAATGATTTCTGACAGGCGTTTATACTGTGCATACCGCCAACGGGCATTATCTTCCGCTGCTTTAAAAAGGTTATCCGCAACTTCCGGAAAGGATTCCTTTAATGATGTATAGCGGACCTCCCCTTTCAGAAACTCCTGAAATTTTTCCCATTTTGGCTCCTTTGAATCCAGGATGAATGGGTTTTTACCTTCTTTTTCCAGTTGAGGATTATATCTCCAGAGGTGCCAATAGCCGCATTCAACGGCATTTTTCTCTTCCTGTTGAGTCTTACCCATGCCGGAGCGCAAACCATGATTTATACAGGGGGCATAAGCAATGATCAAAGAGGGGCCCGGATACGCCTCAGCTTCCGTCAGGGCACGGATGTATTGTGCCTGACTGGCTCCCATGGCGACCTGAGCCACATAAACATATCCATAAGTGGTAGCCATCAAACCAAGATCCTTTTTACGTATCCTCTTCCCTGCTGCGGCAAATTTTGCGACAGCCGCCATCGGGGTTGCCTTGGATGACTGCCCCCCGGTATTGGAATAGACCTCGGTGTCCAACACTAGCAGATTAATATCCTCCCCAGAGGCCAGAACATGATCCAGACCACCATAACCGATATCGTAAGCCCATCCGTCTCCTCCGAAGGACCATACCGATTTCTTTATCAGATACTGTTTAAGATTAAGTATTTCCCGGGCATATGGATGATCCGTTTTTTCCAGCAATAGAGTAAGAGTATCAGTGATTTCCCTGGAGTTTTCAGAATCATTTTTATTCTCAATCCATTTCATCAATGCTTCCTTCAGCTCCGATGAGACATTCCCCTGAATACATTTTTCTGCATAATCCTCGATTCGTTTGCGCATATGAGAAATACCGATCATCATACCAAAACCGAATTCCGCAGCATCCTCGAACAGGGAATTGTTCCATGCAGGACCGCATCCCTTCTCATTCTTACAGTAGGGTGTAGATGGCGCTGATCCCCCATATATGGAAGAACAGCCGGTTGCATTGGCAATCATCATCCGGTCACCGAATAATTGAGTTATAAGCTTTATATAAGGTGTTTCACCACACCCGGCGCAGGCACCGGAAAACTCAAATAATGGCCTGCAGAACTGGCTCCCCTTGACCGTGTTTCTGGGCATCAGTTTATCCTTGTACGAGACCTTAGTGCTGAAATACTCCCACCTGGGGATCTCTTCCCTTTGTGATTCCAGGGGTTTCATAATGAGAGCCTTCTCCCTGGCAGGGCATGTATCAGCACAATTGCCGCATCCGGTACAATCGAGAACACTCACCTGTATTTTAAACTTAAGTCCCTCCAGCCCTTTTCCCTTGGCATCTATGACCTGAGTATTGGCAGGCATTATTGCCACCTCCTCTTCATCAAGGAGGAACGGTCTAATCACAGCATGGGGACATACATAGGCGCACTGATTGCATTGTATACAGTTTGCCGGCTGCCACTCAGGAACGTTGACCGCAATTCCTCTCTTTTCGTATGCAGTAGTTCCCGGGGGATAGGTTCCATCCGCCCACTCGTAAAATGCACTGACAGGGAGTAGATGCCCTTCCTGCCGGTTCATGGGATCGGCTATTTTCTCAATAAAATCCGGCTTATCACCGACGGACTTATATGGAACAGCCGTAATGCTTTTCCACTCCTCAGGCACATCAATTCTTATAATACCCTCGCCGCCCAGATCAATGGCAGAATAGTTCATTTTTACGATATTATCCCCTTTGTGCCCGTAGGTCTTTTTTACGGCTTCCTTCATCTGCTTATCGGCATCATCATAGGCGATGACATCGGCTAATTTAAAAAATGCAGCCTGCATTATACTGTTCGTTCGGGTGCCCAAACCCAATTCCTCGGCAATTTTCGTTGCGTTTATGATATAAAACTTTATCTCCATCTCCGCCAGATACCTTTTCATTGAATCCGGCAGTTTCTCCTTTATTTCCCTCTCATCCCATATACTGTTCAGCAGGAAGGTCCCCCCCCTGTTGAGCCCCTGCAATACATCATACTGATAAATATAAGCTGGTACATGGCAGGCAACGAACTGTGGATGATTGATCAGATAGGTGGATTTGATCGGCGAATCTCCAAACCTCAGATGGGATATGGTAACCCCGCCGGATTTCTTTGCGTCATAGGCGAAATAGGCCTGTGCATACTTTTCTGTTGTATCCCCAATGATCTTCAAAGAGTTCTTATTGGCACCTACGGTACCGTCAGCCCCAATCCCCCAGAATTTCGCCGCGAAGGTTCCTGATGGAGCCAGCGTTTTCGGTTCCCGGGAAGGCAGGGATTTATAAGTGACATCATCTATGATGCTGATTGTAAATCCATCTTTGGGCTCAGCAGCTTTCAAATTCTCATAAACTGCCAGGATGTCACCGGCATTGGTGTCTTTTGATCCCAGACCGTAACGACCGCCGACAATCAGGGGGACATCGGTTTTTCCATAAAATGCATTTCTCACATCCAGATAGAGCGGCTCACCATTCGAACCCGGTTCCTTTGTTCTATCAAGTACGGCGATCCTTTTAACGGACTTGGGTATGGCTTCCAGTAAATATTTTGGAGAAAACGGTCTGTAGAGATGCACGGAAACCATACCCACCTTATTTCCCTGGGAGAGAAGATAATCAACCGTTTCCGCAATGGTTTCCGTTACGGAACCCATGGAGATAATAATACTTTCCGCATCGGAAGCACCATAATATTTAAACGGCTGATATTCACGTCCGGTAATTTTACTGAAGTCCAGCATTGTTTGATTTACTATATCGGGAACAGCATCATGATAGAGATTGGAAGCCTCCCGCGTCTGAAAAAAGACATCAGGATTTTGAGAAGTGCCCCGGGTGACGGGATTCTCGGGATTCATGGAATTGCTTCGGAATTTTTCCAAGGCTTTATGATCGATCATCCCGGCCAAATCCTGATAATCAATAACCTCGATTTTTTGAATTTCGTGGGAGGTCCTGAAACCATCAAAAAAATGCAGGAAGGGAATCCTTGATTTCAGTGCAGCCGCATGAGCCACGCCAGCCAGATCCATCACCTCCTGAACGCTTCCGCTGGCCAGAAGCGCAAAGCCGGTCTGTCTTGTGGCATAAATATCGGAATGGTCCCCGAATATACAGAGGGCATGTGTTGCCAAACTCCTTGCTGAAACATGAAAAACCGCCGGAAGCAACTCTCCTGCCATCTTGTACATATTGGGAATCATGAGCAAAAGTCCCTGAGAAGCCGTAAAAGTACTGCTCAGGCTTCCCGCCTGCAGAGATCCATGCAATGCGGCAGCCGCCCCGGCCTCTGACTGCATTTCCACCACTTTGACAAGGTTGCCGAATATATTTGTCCGTCCGCCTGCAGACCACTCATCAATATGTTCGGCCATGGGAGAGGAAGGTGTGATGGGATAAATGGCGGCCACTTCAGTAAAAGCATAGGCCACATGAGCAGCTGCCATGTTTCCATCCATCGATTTCTTGATCTTTTTTCCGGCCATGGGTCATCTCCTGTTAAAGTAATTATATCCCGCAAAGAAAATGTATATATTTATTATAATTTTACTAATGGCTGCAATCCCATGATACAGACTTTATCAGGAACTAACTTACATTTAGTATACTACATAGAATGCATAAATTACAGTTTTTTTATATCGTTAATTCACATTAAACTTTTCAAGAGATACATCAGAAACTATGAGCAATCCCAACTCTTTAGATGCATGTCCCGTCCCTATGGCAGGAGATGAATCCATCCAACCATAAATGTTGATTTTATTATCAAGTAAAGAAAGTATTGACTTATCCGGATATCCATTATTGCATTATTATTAGAGTATTTATTCATGCCCAATTCATTGAATGATATCACACATGAAACAGTTTCTGGATAAAACTCATCTCGTCGCGGATTTCTGGCAAAACAGTTTCCATTCAATTGAAGAGCTAACTCATACGATTGAACAGTTTCTCTTTAAACTGGAAAATGAATACCGGGACTTCCAAGGCCTCTATGACGCCCTTCTCGATCATATCGACGTCCTCATTTCCCTCTATTCCAGCTTCAATAATCTTAATGGAATAGAATACTTATATAAACTCAGGGCAACCTTGAAGGAATATTATAAACGGTACACGCACGAAGGGATAAATTTCAATGTCATTTACTATCTGCATCAGAAGGTGACGGAATTACGGGAGGAGGGTTTTAGGCAGAATCAAGAAAAAAAACAATGTCTGCATAAGAATCCATCGAGATCACGAAATAATCTGAAGGATGCTGAGACGATCCTTCCCTTCAAATGGATCACCTTTCAAAGGAAAAATTCCTGGTTCATTACCCCATTTGCTGAAATTGAAATTATTGAAGCCAGATCTGCCAAGACACAGTATCACGAAAGAGATCAGATCGTTTCGGTGGAGCATGGGGGGATATTCTATTCGGTCATTGATTTTTTTCCAAGCTCCGGATCACTACATCAAAAAAACAATTATTTTCTATTAGTAACAACTGACAATGGTGCATATTGCTATGCTGCTGATAAAATGGGCAAGAAAATCATGGCAAGAAGGGATTGGGTCAGTATGAAAATATCACCATTCCATTTGAATATATCTGCAAAAGGTTATGTGAAGTTGTTCGGAATTAAGCATATATTCTTCACTATGGGGGCTGAGGAGTATTCAACCTAAAAAATAGAGCGATTTGATTTCGTCCGAGGAGATTTTTCCTTCATGGAGGATCATCAGCTTTCCGTCTTTAATATCAATCAATGTGGGCAAAGGGTGTTTTTTGCACAGCTCATCGATTAGCACCATACAATCGGCTCTGTCCCCGTAATATTTAATAAGTTCACTTTTTTTATAAACCGGTTTATTAAAATCCTTCAGCGCAGGTAAATAGTATAGGGGTTTATTAATTTCCTCTACAACATACTGGAAAAATCGCGTTTTGGGATACCGGACCTTTAATGGTTTCTTCTTCTTAAGGCCATTTTTACAGTTAAAGACAACGCTCACTTCGCCCGGCCATATCCTGTTTAGAAAATCATAATCCGATTTACTATAATCCGCAATGTCATCCAGCATGCGGAAGGAAGATATGAGGCACTCCATATGATCATGATTCGTCGTATTATCGAAGGAGAATCTTTCCTGCAAATCATTAAGGTTTAAACCTGCTATGCCGTAAACGTTATCGATGGGCATAAGCACATTCTGATTATTCAGTAATGCCTCAATAATCCGCTGAATAATATCGGTGCCGAAAGAACCGTCCTTTTTCAGTTTTTTGATAGAGATAATCTGAGCCGACTTAACCTGCATGTTTACAAATCACCCCTTTACAATCAATGACGTTGTTTAGCAACTCCGATATAATTCTGCCCGTTATGTTTTCCGTGAAGACTCTATAATGGCAATACTGGATATGCAGACATTTCAGGGAATTAACGTCGCGGCTTCCCCCGATTCCCGTGTTGAAAACCCTCATTTTGCTTTCTGGCAACGAAGTTTTAAAATAATCCTGGAACAGATTTTTTCGTAGATAATAAAAATGCGCATGTGCCCTGTTCATTATACCACGAAACATCAGGTCATTATGAACGAAATCGGATATTCTGACCGATAATCCGTCAGATTCTATACGGTGTATCCTGTCATTCAGATAGGGACAAGTCAGCCAAAAGACGTTGCTGATGGCCTCGTAATTAATCTCCTCATTATTGAGACTTGCCATGGGTGAGAGAAGGATTATTCGCGGATATCCATGACGGCATTTTTCAACAATCCCCATAGAGCGTACATGGGCAGCATTTAACTGCCTTTTGATGACATTCTCGTCCTCTTGAGTGGTTTTCTGATATTCAATTTTCATTTTGATTGTATATAGGGATAAGGAAGACCCATCCGGTTATCATGTTTCCGCAAACAGTGGGAGTTTTCGGCCCCACTCAAACCCTGCTGTTTTCGTGACTTTTTTTTGTTTTTAATCTGTAGAAGAATAGTATCATAATTGATACCAGTATCCAGATAATCCTTAGATGCTCCAGTTTCACAAAGGCGTTTTCTCTTGACCCCCTAGTCCTGGTCGTTTTTTTCTCATCCGAACGATCCGGTAAAAACATTATCCTGGTATTAGATGGAATGATACCCGCCTTTATGACTTCTTCAAGAGATAAATCGCCGGAAGCAAGCTTACGATAACCCGCCTTTAGGCCATCATTCTCCTGTTTCAGAACATTAATACGATCGATCATGTAATTCTTATCTTCCTTTAGCGACATTCTTTCCAGCAATCCGCTGTCACCGAAGATAAAACAGTAGATGCTGAAAAGAATGGCAAGGATGATAAATAGGGAGAATTTATTTTGCTGTTTTTCCAATACTGTAAAAGACTCCCTTGCCGTTATACTGTGCCATGGATCCGAGCTCTTCTTCTATCCTGATGAGCTGATTATACTTCGCAACTCGGTCCGTTCTGGACGCGGATCCGGTTTTGATTTGCCCCGTATTCATGGCCACTACAAGATCTGCGATGGTCGTATCTTCCGTTTCCCCCGATCTGTGGGATACAACGGCGGTATAACCGGCTCTCTTGGCCATCTCAATGGTCTGTAAGGTTTCTGTAAGAGTACCGATCTGATTCAGCTTGATGAGTATGGAATTGGCTATACCCTTGTCGATACCCATTTTAAGGCGTTGAGTGTTCGTAACAAAAAGATCATCGCCGACCAGCTGAATTTTATCCCCGCATTTCTCGGTCATGAGCTTCCAGCCCTCCCAATCATCTTCCGCCATTCCGTCCTCAATTGAAATGATGGGATATTTCTTTATAAGATCCGCATAAAAATCAACCATCTCCGCCGGGGACAGTTCTCTCTTGTCGGACTTCTTAAAAACGTACTTGTTTCTCTGTTTATCGAAAAACTCACTGGAAGCAGGGTCCAGGGCAATCATAATATCATCACCAGGCTTGAAACCGGCTTTTTCGATGGCCTCAACTATCACTTTGAGAGGAGCCTCATTGTTCTCGAGATCAGGAGCAAATCCTCCTTCGTCTCCCACGGCGGTGCTCAACCCCCTGTCCTTCAAAATCTTTTTTAAGGTATGGAAAACCTCGGCGATATATCGAAGCCCTTCCCTGAAATTGGGCGCCCCTACCGGCATGATCATGTACTCCTGCAGGTCAATCGGGGCGTCTGAGTGAGCCCCGCCGTTGAGTATGTTGGCCATGGGGACAGGCAGTTCACAGGAACCGACTCCGCCGATATAGCGATAGAGGGGCATACCGAAGGATTCCGCAACGGCACGAGCGCAGGCCAGGGAAACCCCCAGGATGGCATTGGCCCCCAGCTTGCTCTTGTTAGGAGTCCCATCGAGCTCAATTAAAAGCTTATCGATTTCCACCTGATTCATGGCATCCATCTCTATGAGTGACCCGCTGATAATATCATTGATATTATTCACGGCATTCTTCACTCCTTTGCCCTTATAGCGTTTCGCATCATCATCCCGCAATTCCACAGCCTCATGTTCGCCCGTGGATGCGCCGGAAGGAACCGCAGCCCTTCCTATCAGCCCGGATGATAATTCGACCTCTACTTCGACAGTCGGATTACCCCTGGAATCCAGAATTTCTCTCGCATGAATATAAGTAATAATAGTCATAATAACGCTCCTTCATATTGATCAAGTATAATGTATTCCGATTCCAATAATCGAGGAGATCAATGATACCGGCAATCAAACACATGATTTGCGACTTTACAAGTCAAACACATTCTGATCAAAAGATCAAGTAAATTTTCTGATTATAATTTTCGTTACTATAAGTTTTTCCGCAGAGTCCTTAGAGTTGATTGACAGGGAAAGTCGTTTACAATAATCTTATTTCTGGTAAAATTGTTAATTGTTACGGTTTTCATTAAACCAGGTGAATATGGAACCAAAGAGTCCACTGACAAAAGAGCTTCTTGACAGAATCTATTCTGATAAGAAAGAGAAACGGCCATCGAATAAGAGGAAAGTTCCCGGGTTCCTTCTTTTCATAAATCTCCTTCTTGTCCTGACTATCATCTATCTTTTCAAATCAGAGCATTCCGATAGTCCCTATTTTACAACGAGCCTGAGCTACAGGAATGCCAGTTTCCGTTATACCGTCTCCCGCAGGAAAAAATCGGATCAGTATATTTTCTCCCTCACCATCAATTCCAACAGCCTAAAAGACATCACCCTGCCCTTTAAGGGGCTTTCGATACTTACCGTAAAGATAAAATACATGGATCAGACCATCACTACATTCGAAGTGGGTGAAAAGCCGGGTATACTGCTTTTGAAAACACAGGAGGCCAAATCCTTTATGAAATCCCTGGATCGCGAAGTTATCCGCACCTTTGCTCTGGAAAACCCTCAATGCATCATTCCCCAGCAGAAATCCCTTATACCGCTTGATGTGAGGCATATCCCCCTTCAGGCAGTGATTACACTCAATTCCGGGGAACCGGTATCAACATATCTTAATTTCAAATATGAGGTTGATTTATGAGTCAACGACCCAGTTGGGATGATTACTTCATGACCATT
>CALCJG010000226.1 GCA_937967705.1 uncultured Spirochaetia bacterium | reverse complement strand
AGTCCCGGCAACCCCGGCAGGATCTTCTTCTTTCCCTGCCGGCAGGACTCTTCCTCGGATTGGCCCTGGCCGCCCTCAACGGTCCCGGCGATCCGCGCTCCCTCCCTTCTCCCCTGCTATTTACCTATTTTCTCTCCGGTGCAATCGTCGGTCCGGCCCTGGAAGAGCTCTTTTTCCGGCACTTTCTCTTCCTCCGGCAGGGGGAAAAACACGGTTATCTGGTTTCGGGGGTATTCTCCACCCTGCTCTTCACACTAGTCCACGCCACGGCATCCCCCCTCTTCCTTGCGGGCTATATGCTTTCAGGGGCCATGCTGTGCCTGATCTGTTATCTTCGAGGCTCCCTGCTTCCCTGTTTTGTCATCCACGCCGTTGCCAACCTCACGATCCTCCTTTTCTAATTGTCTGATCAATCCTGATTCCTTTTTTGAAACTCATCCTATCAAAGAAAAAAATGATTGATCAACAACTGAACAGGTATAGACTGTTGCCGTGTATCCTTTTCAGGAGGGAGGGGGGTCGTCTCCCGGCATGCCTATGAAAAAGTCGGAAATAGCTTCAAAGCTTTTCGAAAGCCAGTTTAATTGCTCCCAGGCGCTCCTGGGCGCATTCGGGGTTGATTTGGGGATGGATAGGGATCTCTGCCTGAAGATAAGCACCATATTCGGCGCAGGGATCACGAGGCGCCAGCACGTTTGCGGTGCCGTCAGCGGCGCCCTGATGGTTCTGGGACTGAAATTCGGCCAGGGGCAGGAAGACGACTACGCCGTGAAGCAGAGGGCCTATGAGATCGGCGAGCGTTTTCTGAAGGAATTCGAAGAGCGTCACGGATCCATTCTCTGCCGCGATCTGCTGAATTTCGACATCAGTACGGAAGAGGCCCGTAAGTCCGATGAAGCGATAAAACTCTTCACGACCGTCTGTCCCAGCCTGGTGAAAAGTGCCGCGGAGATCGTGGACGCGATGATATGACCTTTTTCCCCATTTCATGATTATCAGGAGGATCCTATGGGAGCCATTCAACCGACTGCGGAACAGATCCAGGCCCTATCGTCCTGCCCCGATCAGGGCCCTTTCGTTATGGTCAATCTCCTGAAATTCCGTAACTCCTCCCCGGAAAGTCGCCGGGAATCCAGGCGAGCCTACGACCGCTACACTGCCGCCGTGGCTCCCATGCTGGCAGGAGTCGGCGGACGACTTCTCTGGATGGGGGACGCCGCCGGGCTGGTCATCGGACTTCCGGGTGACGAATGGGACCGCATCATGCTGGTGGAATACCCCTCGCGCAAGGCCTTCCTGAAGATGATATCCTCCCCGGACTACCTTCGGGCTCATGAAAACCGGGAGGCGGGACTGGAGACCTCGGTCCTGATCGCTTCCAAAACCCTTTTTTCGTCTCTCTGACATCCCCGTCATGCGCCGTTTACCCTGCCTAAAAAAGGTCTGATTCCCCTTGACAGATTTAGGCCGGGGAATAATCTGACCGCCACAGGCGTTGTCCTGCGAGACGGCGCCATTGCATTGCAGGGGCGTTCACGACCTCAGCAAGCCGGAAGCATCCATCCCCCCTTGCGATTAATCCTATTCGAGGAGGACAGTCATGTCCGAGAACACCATCTGGGTCGATTTTAAAACCATGGAGAACTTCATGATCGATGTCTTCCGTGGCATCTCCGTTCCGGAGGAGGACGCCAGAGTCTGCGCCGATGTGCTCATTACCGCCGACAAGCTGGGCATTGATTCCCACGGCATCAACCGGCTCAAACCCATCTACTACGACCGCATAAAGGAAGGCATACAACTGCCCGTGACGGAATTCGAGATCGTGAAGCAGTCCCCCGCCACGGCCGTCGTGGACGGACACAACGGCATGGGCATGGTCGTCGCCCGACGCTCCATGGAGATGGCGATGGAGAAGGCCCGCACCTGCGGACTGGGGATGGTAGCCGTCCGCAACTCAACCCATTACGGCATCGCAGGATACTACCCGATGATGGCCGCCCGGGAGGGCATGATCGGCATGACGGGGACCAACGCCCGTCCCTCCATCGCGCCCACCTTCGGCGTGGAAAACATGCTTGGCACCAATCCCCTGGTCTTCGGCATGCCCACCGACGAGGAATTTCCCTTCCTGATCGACTGCGCCACATCGGTGACCCAGAGGGGCAAAATCGAAATCTACGAGAGGCAGAAGAAACCCATGCCCGAAGGCTGGGTCATCAAGCACGACGGGACATCCACCACCGATCCTGCCGACGCCTTGGAGGCGCTCATCAAAGGAACCGCCGCCCTGACCCCTCTCGGTGGCATCGGCGAAGATGGGGCCGGTTATAAGGGATACGGCTACGCCACCGTCGTCGAAATCCTCTCGGCCGCCCTGCAGGGGGGAAGCTTCCTGAAAATGCTCTCAGGCTTCGAAAACGGGAAGAAAGTCCCCTATCGTCTGGGGCATTTCTTTATGGCCATCGACGTATCCCATTTTACCGAGGTGAGCTCCTTTAAAAAGACCACGGGAGATATCCTGAGGGCTCTCCGCTCCTCGGAAAAGATGCCGGGAAAGGAGCGAATCTATACCGCCGGGGAAAAGGAGTATTTGAACTGGCTCTACCGCAAGGACAGGGGCGTACCGCTGGACGACAGCCTGATTGACGACATTAAAAAGATGAGGGCAGAGCTTAATCTGAAGGGGCACAGCTTCCCCTTCTAAGGAAGAACGGCGCCTTCCCTGCGAAACGGGATGCTCCTCCAGGTGAGAAGATTATGCCGGAGGAGATTACTTCTTGGCGAAGGTAACGGCGTCTTCGATGCTGTGGAAGACGGCGTAATAATCGAACATGGCGGGATGACGCAGCATGACATCCTGCAGAAGGCTTTCAGTCATGACCAGTATCATATACCCCTTGACCTTCTGCAGTACCGACAGGGACTTCATGAGTATACCGATGGCGGGATCTGAGACGCTTTTGACAGTCCTCGCGTCCAGGATAAAATGGGAGTGCTTGGGCTGCTGAGGCATTTCGGATTCGGCGTAAGCGAAGATCTGGAACGCCTCGTCCTTGTCCATGTTCGGCGCAGAAATAACTCCCACCAGAACATCGTCCTTTTCCCGGTATTCGTACCGGAACATATCTTTACCGCTTGCCATGTTCCCCTCCCTAATGTACGCCGTTGACCCTAAACTAACAGGTCTAGACTCATCTGTCAATGAAAAAAAACCTTCCAACCGGACTGTTTCAGGCCCGTAAAAAGCGCATAATCAGCTCATAGGTTCCCTCGGACATCTTTTTTTCGATCTCTGCGTTCATCTTTTCAAAGAGTCTCAGCATGGATTTGTTCTCCACCAGCACCTCCGCCGTAAAACCCTGGAGGCCTGCCCTAACGGCGATCTGGGTGAGGTAGCTCAGAAGCACCCCACCCAGGCCTCGCCCCTGATAAGTATCCCGGACGGCAAAGGCCACTTCCGCATACTGGCCTGACTGATCCAGACGGTACTCCCCGAGACCAACGACCATCTCCACCTCGTCCTCCTCCTGCAGTACGGCCAGGATGATCATCTCCTCGGAGTAATCTATGACAACGAAATTCTGCAGACGGTCGTGATGCATGTCCTTGCGGGATGAGATGAACCGCCGCTCCATGCTCTTATCCGAGAGGGAATAGAAGAAATCCTTGACCGGTTCCTCGTCGCTCACCCGAACGGGCCGCAGCAGAACCTTACCGCCTCCCTTCATCTCCCGCTCACACTCCAACTCCTCGGGATACCGCCCCTTCTGTCCCGGCACAAAGGCCTGGTCCCGGTAGATCATGCCGAGCCTCTTGGCCTCCTCCAGGAGCCTGGCCCGGTGATCGGGATGTGCCACGGCGATGAGCGCCATGGCCCTTTCCCGGACGCTGCGGCCGTGGAGGAAAGCGATGCCGTACTCCGTTACGACATATTCCGCATCGCAGCGCATCATGGCAACACCTGCCCCCTCAGGGAAGCTGGGTACGATGTGGGAGGTCATGCCGTCAGGTGTCGCGGAGGATAGCAGCACCACGCTGGTCCCCCCGGGAGACAGGGAGGTTCCCCGCATGAAATCCGCCTGCCCGCCCAGTCCCCCGTGCGATCCGTATCCCGCATCCACCGAAGCCTGCCCGGTGAGATCTATGCGCTCCACCTGGTTCAGGGAGAGCATGTTTTCCTGGGCGGCGATGATCAGGGGATTGTTGGTATAATCTGAGGGATGGAAGGCAATGGAGGGGTTGTTGTTTATGAAATCGAAGCTTTCCCGGCTGCCCAGACAGATCGAGGCAACGGAGAGCCCCCGGTCCCGGCTCTTTCGGCTGTTGCTGATCACCCCCTCACGAATCAGCCGGACCAGACCATCGCTTATAATGCCGCTGTGCAGTCCCAGATCCTTTTTTGATGAGAGATGTATCAGCACTGCGTCCGGCAGGGCTCCGTATCCCACCTGAAGGGTGTCGCCGTCCCGAACCAGCCGAGCCGCATACCGGCCGATCCGGTCGGACACCTCATCCCCTGGCCAGGGAGAAAACTCCAGGAGCGGCTCATCCCGGGGCACAAGATAGGTTATCTCCTCCATGGTCACCCAGGCATCTCCCTCCACACGGGGCATGAAGCGGTTGATCTGGGCGATGACGACCTCTGCCCTTCGGACGGCCGCCAGGGTAATATCCACGCTGACCCCCAGGCTTAAACGGCCTTTCTCATCTGGGAGAGAGGTCTGGATCAGCGCCACATCCACATCCAGAAATCCCCGGCGGAGAGCGGCGGGTATCTGGGAAAGAGACAGTGGGGTGTAATCCGCCAGCCCCCGGCTCAGGGCATCCTGAACGGCAGAATTGACGAAGAAACAGTTGGTGCGGAAATTGGCCTGAAAACGCTCCCCGGCATCCCGGCTGTTCTGACTCCACAGATGCATCACCTCCGCATCATAGCAGGCCTTGGGATGGGATTCCACATAATCCATCAGTGAGGAGGTGAGAAAACGGGGTTCACCGCAGGCGGAATGGATA
>CALCJG010000225.1 GCA_937967705.1 uncultured Spirochaetia bacterium | reverse complement strand
TTCCTGCGGGATATTGTCCTCTATAGACTTTAGGAGCAGGTCCTTCTGCACCAGTTTGTCTATGAACCGGGTCACCGTGGAGGGCGCCAGGTGCAGCTTCTCGCAGAGGGACTTCTGTGAGATTCCCTGATCGTCGTTTACCAGCATGATCAGGAAGGCATAGGTGGGGGATAGTCCCGTTTTGAGGAACTCCTCCTCCGCCATGGCTGTAATCACCCGGGCCAGCCTGTTTGCCGTAAAGAAGAGGCAGTGGTGGAGATATTCTTCTGTCGTATGGGTTTCCTTCATGATATTATCTTGTTTGTACATACAATTATATGAATGCTGCTAAAATCTGTCAAGTTCAAATATGAAAAATATTCCCGATATAAGAAAAAGCATGACAGGGGCCATTCCCCGATCAATCAAAGGCAGTCATGATGAACTTTTTTACAGATGTACAGGCTTTTTCCTCGCTGCAATTGTAATGACCTTATAACCCAGCCATTGTCTTCTTCTTCAGGAACAATCATACCCCAGGTTGCCATGAATGAGCCGTGCATGATACCCTGCGTAATACCATATCCACGAGAAATCGGCAAAGGCCCGGGAAACTGACGAAAGTGCTAGCCTATAAAACCAAAGGCATGCGGATAAGTCAGCGGATGCATCAAACATCAATAGGATGTCCCCATTTCGTGGTCATTTAACATTCTTCGCTATATCGATCATCTCCTGGTAGGGCAATGTCCCTGTGAGAGTCAAGCTCACCCCCCTGTCCTTCCATGTAATGGTGGAAATATCTCCCAGAAGGAGCAAACGTGCCGTCGTATCAATTGAAGGTATGACAATTCCCTTGGGGCATATCTTGATAATTCCGTAATCCCGCACCTCCGAAAGCAGGATGTAATGGATATCGCTACAGTATATGAGACATGCGGCCGGGATAACACCTTTCGCCCTCACGATCTTTTTAAGAACCATTCTCTTTGGGAGAGAACAGGGAACTTTCAGCTTAAAATTCAACCCCTTTTTAATTGCGGATATGGAATAACCCTTCGAGGTCATGTCCCAGGTAGCCACAACCGTTCCTCCCGGGAAAGAATAGTCCCGCTCAATACTCTGCTTTTTATTATAAACAATCGATTCGAAATGAAAGGCATAGAAGAGTTTGTTGTCCTTATACATTTCAAGTTTCAGGGGGAACGAGTAATCAGCATCGCTCCACAGCTTTTCAGCCAGGCGGTAATCCCCCTTTTTGAGAGGATCAATTGTAAAATAATAGGCTTTCCTTTTCGCCACCTGAACAGACCCCCTCCAATCAATCTCGTTTTCAGCGGCGCTCTTCTCCAGTCGTTCCCTCGTCCTTTTCCGCCATTTTTCAGCACTATCGTTAATTACGGTATAGAACCCCCTGATTCGTATCCCAAAGCGTGATGCGGCATAGTATATGAACATGTCGCTCCCATTGTTCAGAAAGACATCCCCCCTGAAAGCCTTAGGCGCCAAAACCTCCGCGTAAAGGAAACCATCCCTTGAAAAAACAACTCTCGTTTTGATATCACCGCTTTCCATCAGTCCTTTTTCCAGAATAACCCCTTCATAAGAAGAGATTTTCTCAAGATTATCCATCGCCTCGCTGATATAGTAATTATCCATAGAGCCTTTGCACCCGACGGAAGACATCAAAATAACCAGCAGGCATATTGTCATTCTTTTCATAAACTCACCTTTGATCTTAGAATCGGAGCATGGCATAGGCCCCGTAAAAGAACAGCATCCCAGTAACCCCAATAAATGTGACGGTTAGAATTATTTTTACGGCCATTCTTATTGTTACACCTGAAGAAGTGTCATCATCTGTTTCAACCTTTGACTGACTTGATTTCTGAATATAGACGGCTATCCCCTGGAGCAGAAAATACGCGAGGATCGGCATCCCCCAAAGGGCATAAAGGGGGTCGTCCGTCTGTGCATTCATCTCTGAGCCATGAAGCGACACGGTCTTCATGACATAGATTAAGAAGATGGCGCTGATGACAAAAGGCGCCATCGTTGCCAAAAAAAACCACACCGGTTTGTTTGACCTTACCCTGCCCAACAGAGGTTTAAAGATGAGTTGCCGATACCATAGTGATGCCTGAGTGTTGAAACGGCTCCAAAAATTCGCCGGTGACTCTGATGCCATCGCATGGTCGCACCATGGATCGGCTGAGAATCCCCACAATTTCCATATACCGCATATTACATTCCCCAAGCCAGCCAGTGTGACATAGACATATAACCCCGCGACAAGGGATGTCAGCAAGAATGATATCCCTGGAATTTGATTATGCAGGAAAGACGGGTTAAGCCTGATGAGAATGAGGAAGAGGAACACTGCCGTTAGGAGCTGAAACGATCCCAGAAGCTGTATGGCCAGAGAATGCCTGATCGTGACGCCTGTGAAATCGATCCTGAAAAATCGGCTGCTATCGAGAACAGGTGAGATCGCCTGATAAACATAGTAACGGAGGAACCCTGTATCCTTCTCCCCTGGGGAGGCATGATAGCTTACCCCCTTCATAAGGAAAAGGATATTTGCAACGGCCATCAGGAAAAGCAGAATTGGATGCGTGCCGCTGGTCATCAACGGAAACCCGAGGAGAGGGACCGTCGCAATGCAGACGAGCACAATCCTGATGGGGGGTGACGCCCGTAGCGTGCCCAGAGAGAAGGTCATGAAGACTGTGGCCGTCCAAGTGAACAGATAGTGAAGAAAAACCAGCATCGGGCTCTTCAGGTCATAAACCGGCAGAAAGCCCATCCCCGCATGGATGAACGGATGAGTAACAAGCCCGCAAGCATATAGCAGGGAGGAAAAGGCATGAAACACCAGAGAGGGTCTTCGGAAAGACCCCTGAAGCTTCCTGAACCAGAATTCCCAGTAACGCCATATCAAGTCGTAGATCCTGTACATAAAGGGGATGTTATTGTAAAGATGGGGAAAGGAATTCTTTTCCACAAGATAGTCCGGTTCAGGTTTTACGGTTATGTCCTTCGGCCTGTCTACTTTTGACAACTCATCAAATCCTTTCTCAACTTTTCGCAGCCATTTTTTATAATAGGCCCGGTAAAGGAGGTTGAAACCCAGATAATCGCAGAAGACCATGAGATTAGTATTGGTAGACTGGAAGGCTCTTTTAAATATTGAACGGAAGGAGTAAAATCCTCGGACGAATCGCTTCATTCCCCGAAGGAGGGTTTGAAATGTGAGCCTATCAGGCCGTACAGTAATATGAGCAGAGTCATAATCGCGGAAATCATCGGTTATGATTCGGTTCTCACCCCTCATCTCATCAAACAGGCGAGTCCCCGGGAAAAAAGTAAGAAGATTATTACTGGCCAGGTAAAGCCGGGCTTCCTCGCTGAACTCAAGCGTCTCCGAAAAACAGCTTTCATCCTGCTCGTCAAGTCCCCACATCAGTCCAGCGTGAACGAATATGCCATGATCCTGGCATTTCTTGATAATTCTCCTGTATTCATGGGTTTTATTGAATCCCTTGTTGATGCCTTCCAGTGACTCCGATGAAATAGATTCGAGACCTACAAAGACCATTTTACAGTTGCTATCCGACAATGCCTTGAGAATGCGGTCGTCATCCATGGAGTGCAAGGTTGCTTCCCCAAACCATGATCGAACCCTCATGTTTTTCAGGAGATCACAGACGGATAGGAGGAATCTTTTATCAGCAGCGAAGTGAAGGTCTATAACCTCTATCATACCGTGATCGTGAAGCGAAAGATCACGCTCGATGTCTGCCAGGGATCGTTTTCGGTATGTGGGATACTGGCATGCACTGAAGCAGAAGGAACACCGATGAGGACAGCCGCGCGAGGTCTCTATGGGGAAGTTGATGCGATAATATCGGTTATTCTTTAAAAGGTCATATCGCGGTGTCCTCGTGTTAGAAAGATCAGGAGGAGTACTGTTCCCGTATATCTTTTTCAGTGAACCTTTTTTCAAATCATCGATTATATCCCGTCCCAGTCCCTCAACCTCGCCAACAACCACTGAATCGAAGTGCTCCAGCGCCCTCCCGGGCATGGCCGTTGCGAACACCCCGCCCAAAATGGTCCGGACCCCCCTCTTTCTGAACTGTTCGGAAATATAGAAGGCCCGGTAGGCGTTATAGGTCTGGCAGGTGAGTCCCACAATATCCGTGCCTGAGTAATCCACCTTCTCGATATTCTCGTCATTAATCTCAACATCACAGTATGGAGAAAACTCTGCGGCCACAACGGGCATGCGCAGCTGCCTGTAGCGGGGTATTGCGATTGCCGGCTGAACAAGTCTCATTCGTGTCATGGATTTGCCTCTCATCGGGCGAAATACGGGGACATCCCTGCAGGGGCTCTGATCCCTTATGAAAAAGATACTGAACATTTCAGATTCTACTATGCAACCGCTGTCAATGTCAATAAATGCACAGCCAGGGTTGAAAAGTTCTGGCACATATCAGCGGGTTTCTTATGATTATCAAAACGTTCTGAGGTAAATGGTTATTGGTATGAGTATCCGTCCCGTATCCCTGTTCCCGAAAGGAGGACTTGCCCCGAATTTTCAGGGCCCAACGACCAGGACCCTCTGCCCGGCTTTTCTTATAATGCTGGGAATGGTTTTCCTCTTCCCGCTGATGCTTCTCCCGAACACTAACGAGGTAATTCCCCTGAATGGATGGCACTTCTATCAGGGGGACATCCCGGGTGTTGAAGAATACGGAAGGAGGAAGGGTATAAATTGGAGAAAAGCTGATCTGCCCTTCAGGTTAGACATCCCGGGAAATCCGGAGAGTCCTCTGATGTTGTTGATGAGGGACTCCTTTATCGTTTCAAAAAAAAGTGGCAGGGTGATGGGCATTTTCCTGGGAAAGGTCTCTTACCCGCTGAAGGTCTTCATCAACGGCATCCTTGTCGGAGAGAAGAGGCCTGAAGACCTTGTCATGCCCCACTCAGCGTCAGCTTTCCTCTTCCCTGGGGCGCTTCTCAGGGAGGGACCGAACACTATCACCCTCCAGATTGTACCCATATCAAACAGGATTTACATCTCGGAAATCCCTGAAATCTCTAATGACCATTTCATCAAGGAAAGGCTTCAACGGCATAACGTCCTGTATCTATACATACCGATGGGACTGATGTTTTTCTTTTTCATATCCGCATTGCCCATTCTGGTTTACTATATACTCAATCCCAGAGAGAAGGTCTTCCTCTATTCGTTTGTTCTGATGATGCTCTATCTACTTTATATTGCCATCCCCTTTTCCCCCTGGAAGCCCGGACTCAATGCGAACCTGTATTCATCATTCATGTGGGCAACCATTCCCCTTTTCTCAATATTCTTTATCCTGTCAATGCAGGGACTGCTCCATTTCTTTCTTTCTATTCACAACTCGATTTTCATCCCCCTGCTCCTTCTATCTGTTGCATTTCTGTTTGGGGCAGAAACACCGTCTGTGAAGCTGATCATCGCTTCGGCAGACTTCATTCTCATAATACCCTATTACCTTTCCGTTCTGCTTCATGCGAAGAATGTGAACACGGACAGATTTACCATTGCAACATTATGGGGTCTTTCCATTCTTTCGTTGACAGTAATGCTCGTTGAAACCGCGTTGTCCATTCAGGGAAGCAGCCATTCCTTCATGCTCTCAGCATACAGTTCCCCCTTCTTTGTTGTAATCTACATGTCCGTTGTTGCCAGGAACTTCATGATTCGCTGGCTTTCGCTCAAAAAAGTTTATGATAAAATGCACCACATGGAGAAAAAAACATACCCATCCCTTCCTGAGGAGAAAATAGAGTCCATACTCGTTTTTATCAGGGAAAACTACCGGGAGGACATCTCCCGCGAGGGGCTTGCCTCATCGGTTGACATGAGCCCCGATTACCTGAGCCGTGTTTTCAACAAATACACTGGCAAAAGGATAAATGATTATATCAATGAACTAAGGATTGAAGATGCCTCGCAACGCCTTGCGGAAGGGATTGAGAAAATAACGGATATAGCCTTTACGGTCGGATTCGAAAGCTTGTCAACGTTCAGTAGATCCTTTCAGAAAATAAAAAAGGTTTCACCAGGTGAGTACAGGCTTAGGAGTAGATCACGGGAGTCCTGAAAGATACCTGAGACAGGTATACCTTCAAGTCCTGAGATAAAAACCATCAGCCTTTTTCCTCCCCCTTAAGAACAGAATGGATCAGCCGGCTCAGGGTATCCATCTTAAACGGTTTCTGCATAAATCCGGCAATGTTCATCTCGAAAAGCTTCCCTGAAAGTTCTTCGTTATGAAACCCGGAGGAGATAATCACCCTGACGTCACTCCTGATGTTTTTCAGCAGCTTAATGGTCTCTATACCGTCGATTTCCGGCATGATGATATCACAGATAACGAGATCGATATCGCCCCCCCTTTTCCTGTAGATATCCGCTCCTTCCTTGCCCCCAGATGCCGGGATGACGGCATATCCCAGCCTGGCAAGCATCTCCCCAAGGTTTAGCAGGATAGTGGCGTCATCGTCGATGATGAGGACCGTACCGCTTCCCTTTATCAGTCCGGAATCCTCACTGGTTACCGCTCCTGCCGATTCCGTATCACACGGGAGGTAGAGTTTAAAAACGGTACCTTTTCCGGGCTCGCTGTAAACGTCTATCGTCCCTTTATGCTCCTTGACCGTTCCGTAGACCGCCGCAAGCCCGAGACCGGTTCCCTTGCCCGACGGCTTGGTGGTAAAGAAGGGATCGAAAATTTTCTTGATACACTCAGGGCTGATGCCGTGTCCCGTATCGGAAATATCAATCTCTATGTAATGGCCCCTTTCTATACTGAAGGGGTGGTTCTTGATGAAGAAGTCGTCGATATCGGCGTTTAATGTCGAGAAATTGATTTCCCCGCCCTCCGGCATCGCGTCACGGGAATTGATGGCCATGTTGAGAAGAGCGTTTTCAATCAGTATCGGGTCTCCTGAAATCCTGCTCGCTTCGGCTTTCATGTTTAATGTTATCCGTATCCTCTTGTCAAGAGTGTGCCCGAGAATATCCGCGACGCTCAGTATCGTCTCGTGCAGGTCAAAATTCTGGAAAACGGCACCTCCCTTCCGCGAGAAGAGCATGAGTTTCCTGATGAGGCCCGAAGCCTTTTCCCCCGTTTCGAGTATTCTCGTTATATACTCCTTTTCCTCCCCCTCCGGGTTCAGATTGAGGGCAAGGAGTTCGGCGCTTCCCATGATCACGACGAGCATATTGTTGAAATCGTGGGCCACGCCGCCGGCGAGCCTCCCGATGACCTCCATTTTCTGCGACTGCCGCAGC
>CALCJG010000224.1 GCA_937967705.1 uncultured Spirochaetia bacterium | reverse complement strand
CAGAGCGTATTTGGCTGGGTATCGTGAGGGATAAGTTTTTCTCGTATCCAGGGGTTTCATGTGATAGATTTCCCGAACAAAACCATCGCTGCTGATATAGGCTATACTCAAAGGTAAATAAGTATTCTTCATCCAGAAAACCAGTCTATGTTCACCTTCAAAGACAAAGAGCATCCCACGGTCCTTTGGCAGATGTTTACGGTACATGAGTCCTTGCTGATGGAGTCGATCACTATCAGCGATCTCTGCATGCAGGGGGATCTTCTCATGCTCTTGGTTGATAAGGTACAGTTTGCAAATACGGTTTTCGGAAACAAGCTGGCTTGAGATGGCCAGAAGTGCCATTAATAATACTGATTTAACACTTTTAATATTCATAGAAAAGTATTTTAGATAAAGAAGGGGTGATTTGTCATTTCATTTTTAATAGTTACTTGAAATTTCATAAAAAAAAAGGAGGCCGAAGCCCCCTTTGGATTGAATGATGTATAAAAGCCTATTTTAAAGCGTCCTTTATGATCGATATCATGGTATCAGGATCAACGGGTTTCTGGAAGACACCATTGAAACCCAGCTTGTCGACTTCAATGTTGGACGCAGTTGCCGTACCGATACTGCTGAGGAGGAATATCGGAATGTTGGCACTGCTCTTCTTGATCTCCTGGGCAACCTTGGTCCCAGAATCGATCCTTTCCATCATCATATCACATAAGATGAGATCCGGTTTGGTCTTTTCAACGGCTTCAATACCTTCCTTGCCGCTCATGGCTGTTGCAGTTGTGTAACCGTTGTTCTCAAGGATGACTTTCATAGAATCCAGAATATCCGGATCATCATCGATTATTAAAATCAGTTTTTTTTCTGCCATAATTGCTCTCCTCGTTAAAAATACTTTATTATACTGCAGTTGTTTTTGACGTTTTAGACCTGATCGAGGCCTCGTTATTTAACAGTGAAGGTGTTAAATTTGAAAGCATTTTTTTAATAAATCCAAATGCAGCGAAAAGGTTTTCTTCACCCTTTTGAGACATCTTTTCTACGAATTCCCATTCATATCCCCGGACTGCAAGCACATAGGCTTCCGGTATTTTATGGTACACATCGCTACAGAGAGCCAATACAGACTCCGGTGAAAGCGAATGGGTGGTGAAAGTAATATCATCCTTCGCACTTATTCGATAAAAGTCGAAGGGAGGTTCGGCATCCAGGGATGCATCGACAAAGATGACAGCATCATACTCAGAGATAGTAAGCGCATCTTCTATGTTGAGTTGATAATTATAATCAATATCGACGTGATCAAAGCCTTCTTTTTCGAGAAGGTTGGTCAGGACGACGCCAACGCCGTCGTCCTGCCGTCCTGGATTGCCGAAACCGTAGATTAATACCCTGTATCCAGACACCAATCTACTTCCTTTTCGAATCCAGGATGTTTCCCTCATCGTCGACAAGGGATACTTCAAGGGGCATGCGGCCCATCGCATGTGTCGCACAACTGAGACAGGGGTCATAAGCCCTTATCGCGACCTCGACAGTATTGAGCATTCCTTCGGTTATTTCCGGTTTGCCGCTGATCACATTGTTTGCCACCCAGTTAACGGCCCTGTTCATGGGTTCGTTGTTATTGGTGGTCGAAACGATCAGGTTAGCCATGACGATCTGATCGTCATCGTTAATCCTGTAATGATGGAAGAGAGTGCCCCGAGGTGCTTCGATAAGACCTACCCCTTCGTGGCATTTCGTGCCTGTCGCTACAAGATCACTTTTCTGGAGATCAGGATCATTGAGAAGATTTTTTATTTCCTCGCCTGCCTCAAGCAGCTCGATGAGTCGTGCCCAATGCATATGCATGGACATGTTATTGGGTTTACCCTTCGTATAGGCCTTGAATTCTTCGAATTCTTTCTGAGCCAGAGGAGTAGGCATGAAATCACATGTGTTCAAACGGGCCAGAGGACCTACGCGATACCACCCGTCTTTCTTGCCGATGGATTTCAAATAGGGGAATTTCATATAGCTCCAGGATTTTACCTCTTCGCCGACATATTTAAGATAGTCCTGGTAATCGACATCATTGAGTATCTTTTTCCCTTCGGAATCAACGGCCCTGAGTACGCCGTGATATGCATCATAGGCGCCGTCTTTCCGGACGAGGCTCAAATGGCTGGAGGGAAAGGTTGCGAAACCATCAATAAAATCCTTATTCTTCTTGTGATAATCCTTGAAGAGATCAAGTGCTGCCTGAGCCCATGCAATCATCTTATCGATGTTCAGGGGATCGGGACCCTTGAGGAATTTATCCCGTTCTTCAATGGAAAGGTTCTTGTTGATACCACCCGGGATAGCGCCGGTACCGTGGATTTTCTTGCCTGCGGTTGCCTGGATGATTTCCTGGCCGAATTTCCTCATCATGACACCCTGCACGGCAAGGTCCTGATGTTTGATCGCGACACCGATGACATTGCGTATAGCAGGATCGGCATCGACACCAAAGAGGAGATCCGGAGAAACAAGGTGGAAAAAGTGCAGAGCATGGGACTGGAACATCTGTCCGTAATGCATCAGCCTTCTCATTTTCTCACCGGTTGGGGTAAGCTTGTCAGGCCCTACGCCGACGATGACGTCCATGGCTTTTACGGCGGCAAGATGATGGCTGACGGGACAGATACCGCAGAGGCGCTGAACGAGAACGGGGGCTTCCCAGTAAGGTCTGCCCTGGACAAAACGCTCAAATCCGCGGAATTCAACGATATGCAAACGGGAATCAGTGACATTCCCCTGAGGGTCAAGCTGGATCGTGACTTTCCCATGACCTTCAACGCGTGTTACAGGTTCTATAGTTATTTTTCTTCCCATAATTTACTCCATTAACATTAATTTACACCAAAATTAGTCAAACTTGACGACTTCATAAGGAAGGTCAAGTTCCTTGCCCGTAAGCAAGGCAACGAGCGCTTCCCAGATAAGATCCGCCCTGGGAGGACAGCCCGGTAAGAAATAGTCTATTTTTACAATTTCATGACATGCGTATACCCTGTCAAGAATCATGGGCAGTTCGTCATCGTTGGGGATTATCTTGTCATCCACCGTCGGTGAATTCAGATAAGCCTCCTCGAGGCATTCTTTCACGGGTATCCCGTTTCTCATGGCCGGTAGACCGCCCATGATAGCGCACTCTCCGAGAGATATGAGAATCTTGCAATTTTTTCTGAAATCACGTAGATTCTCCACGTTTTCACTATTACAGCAACCGCCTTCGATGATTCCGATATCACACTGCTTCGTGAAAGTCTTAATATCATCTATGGGTGATTTGTTGAATTCTACTAACTCGATAAGCTTCAAAATCCTGTCGTCAATGTCCAGAACAGACATGTGACATCCGAAGCATCCCGCAAGAGATGCAGTTGCAACAACTGGTTTACTCATTGTGTATCCTCCATGTAAATGTCAAATGACAATAAAATCAGTAAATAATCTCCACCGTTTATGGAACGATAGAAATCGGAGTATCTCCTACAGATCGCTCCCGATCGGTTTGTTGTCGTACTTGCGCTTGCCGATAGGGATTTTGAAACCCACACCCTTCTTTAAGATGGCGCCCACAGGACAGAGGTCCATGGCCTTCTGAGCCTGTTCATCGGTAAGAGCAGCAGCCAGATCCTTATCAGCGCTTATAGCAGCCTTGCCGCCGCGGTTAACAAGCCCAAAAACGCGTTTACCGTCAGCGGTAACAACTCCCCGTACGCAACGGAGACACTGTACGCAACGGTTTCTGTCAATATACAGTCTGGGTATAGAGGCATCCACAGATCTCGTTGGGAAGAGATAAGGGAAGCGAGGCACCATCATCGTATATATATAACCGAGAGCCTGGAGTTCGCAGTTTCCGCTTTTTTCGCAAGTAGGACACATATGGTTTCCTTCAACGAAAAGCATTTCGATGATAGCCTTTCTCATGTCCTCTATTTCCGATGTCTTGTTCTCGATTACCATACCTTCGGCAACGGGAGTCGTACATGCGGCCATATTACGTCCGCCAACTTTTACCGTGCAGATACGGCAGGTTCCAGCGGGTTTCAAGCCTTCGAAATGACAGAGGGTTGGGATATATATGCCATTATCCTTGGCGGCTTCAACGATGGTCTGGCCGCTTTTACCAACACAGTCTTTACCATCAATTTTAAACTTAATTTCTTTCATGATATAGTTCCTCTTAGTGTTCGTGGATGTTTGGTATTCTGCCTGCTACCTTGCAGGATTCCTCAACTGCGGATTTTAAATCAAATTCAGCTACGAAATCAGAGTCCTTGCTGACTTTGCTCTCGTAAATCTCCCTGAAGTTCTGGATAGTCGTATAAATGGGATTGGGTGATGTCTGGCCGAGGCCGCAACGGCTGGCGGATTTGACAATTTTACACCAATCCTCCAACTCCTTGATGTCGGACATCGTCCCCTTCCCGGACATGATCTTTTCCAGTTTGGCTTTCAGGATGACGTTGCCTGCTCGACAGGGAACACACCATCCGCAAGATTCTTCGACGAAGAATTCCATGAAATTGTGGACCACTTCCAGAATATCCCTATCGGGACCAATCACGATAACGGAACCGCCGGTGGAAAGGTCGTCATAGCAGATACGGCGACCGAAGTCTTTTTTCCCTACGCAATTGCCGGAAGGACCGCCTATCTGAACCGCTTTCGCAGTTCTCCCATCAACCATTTCAAGGAGTGTCTGAACTGTTACTCCGAATTCCACTTCGTAAACACCGGGTTTTTCACAATCACCTGAAACGCTGAGAAGCTTCGTACCGGAAGACTGGGCTGTGCCCATGGCCTTAAACCAGGCTCCCCCTTCAAGAACGATCCGTGTGGCGGAACAGAAGGTTTCAACATTGTTTACCGTAGTAGGATATCCCAT
>CALCJG010000223.1 GCA_937967705.1 uncultured Spirochaetia bacterium | reverse complement strand
TCTGGTAGGCAAGATCTATCGGATCAGCCACGGGTACGGGAGGATTCTGCATCCGCATTTTTGCGCCTCCTCGGGGTTCGGAACCTGGGGGCCGCCGGTACGCGTAGGGAACCGGCCGGAGATCGTACAGATACAAGTTCATTTTAAGCAGGGGGAGATGTGATGAAGAAGGGTTTACTGCTGGTGATCCTAGTGCTGATGATCGTCATGACGGGGAGTTTTTTTCTCGGGGACCGTTACACGGTGCAGCGTTCCCTGGTCGTGAAGGCTCCGGTCGGGAATCTCATCGAGAGAATTGGCAATCTGGAGAATCAGAATCTTTGGGATCCATGGAAGGGCGATGATCCTATCCTGAGATTCCAGTATGGCAAACAGAGATCCGGTCCCGGAGCGGGGGTTACATGGGTGAGTCCTTCCTCAGGAAAGGGAAGCCTGAGGATTCTGGAGTCCCGCGGACCCGGCCTTATCACCGCCCGCCTGGACATGGGGGAGAAGGGAACGGCCCTCGTCAGCTGGAAGCTCGTCACAGTTCCCGGGGGTGTCAAGGTCACCCTGACCTATGACGGCAACGCGGGACCCCTGCCGGTGGACAAGTACCGGGCCCTCATTATGGATCTTATTCTGGGACCTCCCCTGGAAAGGGCTCTGCAAGGTCTCAGCACACCCGGGGCAAAGGCCGTCGGGCCATAGGGATCACTCCAGGAAAAATATTTCGGTGCGGCGGTTTTTCTTTTTCCCTTCCTTGGTCTTGTTTGAGGCTATGGGGCGGGTCTCACCGAAACCCACGGCTCTGACCCTCTCGGGGCTGATCCCGTTCTTGATCATGTATTCCGCCACGGCGTCCGCCCTCCGCTCCGAGAGCTTCTGATTGTAGGCCCGGGTGCCGGCGGCATCGGTGTGGCCCCTCACCTCGACTTTGAGGGTCGGGTTGCCCTTCATGATCTGAACCAGCTTCTCCAGAATGTCCAGTGATTCCCGGCGGAGATAAGCGCTGTTAACCGTAAAGTTGATCTGGTCCACCACGATCCCCCTGCCCTTTTTGATCTTCTCTATCTTCACTTCCTTGCCTGTGTCCTGGTCGGTGACGATGATCTTCCGGGGCATATAGCCGCCGCGGGATATAATGAGCTCCACTCTCTTCCCTTTGGGGATCTCCAGCTCTCCGGTCCTGTCGATGCTGGTCTTCTTGTGGAAGACGACCTTGTCTTTGTCCCGCATTTTGATCTCCACATCGGTGGGTATTCCTTTACCGTCGTCATCCTTCACGGTGATTTTAATCCGGCGCGTGCCGGGGGGCTGGGGTTTCCGGTCCGCCTCATCCATTTTCCGCTCGGGAGGTTTGGGCGCGGGGGATTTCCCCTTGCCGTCTGGACCTTTGCTCCCCCCCTCCGCCCCCTTGCTGCCGGGAGGGAGAACCGCGAAGCCATCGCCGCCGTCGATCACCCGGGCGAAATACTCCGTTCCTATGGCGTAGAGATAATTCCCCGCAGGGAGAAACATGATGCCCCCGGAGGAGACCGGCTGGGAGACCGCCCCGGGGAAGGGGGTAACGTATTCCCAGAGAAGGCGCTCGTCGCTGAAGTTGAGCGCCCGGACCCTGCCGAAGGGTACCTCCCTCCCCTTGAGGGTGCGGTACTCGTTATAGGCCAGGTAGATCTGATCCCGGGTGGTTATGAAATAGGGGGAGGAGCGGGGGGGCGTTTTAATCTCACGCAGTACGCTGCCGTTTTCCGGATCCACCACGGTAAGCGTGCTGTTGCCCGTGATGAAGAGTATGGCCCGGTCGGTAAATCCGGGAACCGATGTGATGAGATCGGCGTACTCCTTGTTCCATATCTTGTCGCCCGTTTTGAGGTTGAGACAGTAGAGGCTCTTCTCGGAAGGGAGATAGAGCCGCCCCCGGTAAATCACCGGCGGGAAGATGCGCACGGGCTTCGCCAGGCTTTGAGACCATACCTCCCGCCCGCTGTCGGCCTTCAGGCAGTAGACACGGAATTGTCCCGTCGCGTAATCCATCGACTGTGTGAAGATAAGATCGTCATAGAAGGTGGGAAAGCCGCTGTAGGTCTTGACGGTTCCGTTGTCCCATTTCATGCGGCCGCTTTCCAGATCGCGGGAGAAGAAAAAGTTGCGCGTGCCGTAGAAGATGCGGTCCTTCAAAACGAGGGGATCGGCGTAGATGCCGTCCACCACCGGCCGGGCGCGACTTCCCCCGGGGCCATGGGGCTTGGGCATATCCAGGTTCATGCCGGTGCGGGCCCAGAGGATGTCGCCGGTTCTCTTGTTGAAGGCATAGAGGGCCACGGGGTCTGAGAGTATGAGGTAGTCCCCCTGGATCAGCGGGTATTTGATCTTGCCCGCGGAGCGGGAAAAGGCCCTGAACTGGGCCGATATTTTTTTCATGTCGATCTTCCAGAGAAGCCGGCCGTATTCCTCGTTTAGGCAGTAGAGAACGGCTTTCTGGTCTACGAAGTAAACCCGCCCGTCGGAGACTACGGGGTTGTAGACCCGATCTTCAGCCTGGAAGAGCCATTTGAGATTGCCGTTTTTCACGATGATCTCGTCGTTGTTGCCGGTAAAGTAGATGTTCCCTTTGTAGATGGGCCAGTCCGATCCCTTCAGAGGCGTCAGAGATTGGCCTGATAAAAAGAGGAGCATGCCTATAAGCAGTTTTAGATGTCTTGATCGGGATATCATGACTTTATCTCCTGTTCCCGACGGTATGGGATTTATCATTGCTGGTGCCGTTTCGCCGGGGTGATGTCTTTATGATAACTGCCGGAATTATAACCCGGCAGATGCGGCGGGGCAACTGCATTTTTTAAGGTTTTTGTAGGGAACTGGGGGGAGATGATTTTGTGTTGACGATGCGGGTAGAAAGCATTAAAACGAGGGAGTGGATGGGCGCCGCCGTTCACCAATGCAGGAGGGGGATCAGAGGATGAGGAAGGAGGACTGGGGGATTCCTGAACAGGACCGGGAAGCCCTGTTAAAGAGAATCCGTGATCTGGAGGCCCGGATGGCCGCTCAACAGCGAATGGAGGAATCCCTTCAGGCCTCTGAGAAGAAGTATCGCACCATCTTCGACAACACCGGCACCGCCACCATCCTCATCGAGAGGGACACCACCATATCCATGGTCAACACGGAATTCGAACAGCTCTCCGGTTACTCCCGGGCCGAGGTGGAGGGACAGCGGAGCTGGACGGATTTTATCTCCGGGGATGATGTGGAGCGGATGATCGACTATCATTACCGCCGGCGGGAAAATTCGGACGCGGCGCCGCGCAATTACGTCTGCGGGCTAGTCGACCGCAGCGGCGAGATGCGCCTCTGTTACATGACCGTGGCCCTCATCCCCGGGACGGACCAGAGCGTGGCCTCGCTGCTGGACATCTCCGAGCGGCTGCGGGCGGAGGAGGCGCTTCGGGAGAGCGAGGAACGCTACCGCCTCCTGGTGGAAACCATGAACGACGGCCTTGGGGTCCAGAACGAGGAGGGCGTCATCATCTACGTCAACCAGCGCATCTGCCAGATGATCGGCTACGAGCGCGAGGAGATTCTGGGGCGCCACACCGACGAGCTGCTGGATTCCTACTACCGGGACATCTGGCGGGAACAGATGAG
>CALCJG010000222.1 GCA_937967705.1 uncultured Spirochaetia bacterium | reverse complement strand
CATTGCCGATTTCCCGGATCCCCATGACGAAACCATAAGCAAGCTTTATACGAAGGAGTTCTACAGGATGGTTCAGCGTTCCCTGAAACGAGACGGGATATTTGTAACCCAGTCCACATCCCCCCTTTTTGCTCGGGAGGCCTTCTGGTGCATACACAGGACCCTCCGGGAAGTATTTCCCCGGGTGATTCCCTATCATGTCTACATCCCCACCTTCGGGGACTGGGGTTTCAATCTGGCAGGAACGGCTGATACCGTCGGTACGGCGGAACCGGTTTTCCCCCCGGATACGCATCACCGCTTCATCTCAAAGGAGACCTTTAAGGCGGCCCGGCACTTCTCCCGGGACTGCGAAATAATAGAAATCGCTCCCAACACCTTCAACAAGCCCGTTCTCTATGCCTATTATCTCAAGGGCTGGAAACAGATGGACCTGTAAAAGACTGTTCTGACGCCTACACCAGCTTCTCCACAGCCTCTTTGATTCGTTCCACTCCCTTGATAATGTTTTCGTCGGATGTAGCAAAAGAGAGTCGGATGTTTTCATCTGTACCAAATTCGACACCGGGAACGACAGCCACCCTGGCCTCCTCGATGAGATAGGACGTGAGCTTGGCGGAATTATTGGGACTGGAATATTTCTCTGCAATCCCTTTCCATCCCTTCAATCTGTATACGCCGCTGACATTGGGAAAGGCATAAAAGGCACCTTCCGGATTGAGACAGTTTACACCGGTCACCTGGTTTAGTCCGTCAGTAACGATTTTTCGTCTCCGGTCGAAGGATTTTACCATCTCGGCAATTACAGACTGATCACCGTTGAGGGCCTCCACCGACGCCCACTGGGATATCGAGGTCGGATTGGATGTTGACTGGCTCTGCAAAATCTCCACCTTCTTGATGATATCCTCTCCGGCTGCGATGTAGCCGATGCGCCAGCCTGTCATCGAGTAGGCCTTTGAAACACCGTTAAGGACCACCGTCTTTTTCCTGAGTTCCTCGGAAAAATTGGCCATATTGAAGAAGGTCCTGTTATCGTAGAGTATGGATTCGTAGATATCATCCGAAATGATGAGAATGTCATTGGCCAGGAGTATTTCCGCCAGTGAGGAGAGCTCCTCCCTGGAATAGGTCGCACCTGTAGGATTAGAGGGGGAATTGATCACGACAGCCTTTGTTTTCCTTGTTATGGCCTTCTTCAAATCCTGTGGAGTGATTTTAAATCCCTTCTCCTCTGCTGCGCTGACTATGACCGGTTTGCCCCCAGCCAACTGAATGATGGGAGGATAGGAAACCCAGTACGGAGCCGGAACGATCACCTCGTCGCCCTCATTGATGATCACCTGCATCAGATTGTAAAAGGAGTGTTTACCCCCGCAGTTTATGGTGATCTCGCTGGTTTTATATTCCAGGTTGTTGTCCCGTTTCATCTTGTTGACCACAGCCTGTTTTAGTTCCGGTATGCCGCCGGCGGGTGTGTATTTCGTCTTGCCGGTCTCTATGGCCCGGATGGCCGCATCCTTGATTGTTTTGGGCGTATCAAAGTCAGGCTCGCCCGATCCGAAACCGATGACATCAATCCCCTTGGCTTTCATGGCATTGGCCAGCGCTGTTATTTCCAGGGTTGCGGAGGGTTTGATCTGTAGAATGCGCTCAGAAAACTGCATAGTCGACCTCTTTTATTATTATATAAAAGTCCATAAGTAACTCATATTCTGGAAATACAAAAGAACAATCGATAAAGGGACGGGGTAAGGAAATGTTTGATAAGCATGTTCCCAAAACCCATGAAAATATAAATTTACCCCTTTATGTGTCAAGATATTATTTGAATTTCAGGAGGGGTTTACGAAAATTATCAAATCATGTATTCTTCTGATATCGTTTACCCGAAAGCTGTCCACAGGCACCCTGGATATCCCGGCCTGCACTCTTTCTTATGGAAACCGGGACATTCATAATCTCCAGTTCCCGTATGAAGCGTTCCACATCGGCGGCATCAGGTATCTCCAGGCCATGATCTCCCTCATTAAGGGTAATCAAATTCAGTTTGATCCGGCTGTATCTGAACATGGACTTGAGTTTTCTGGCATCGGAGGAAGAGATGTTGTCCGCCCGCATTACATATTCTATCGTCACCCTGTTCCTCGAAGCAGGGAACTTTGCTTCGAAAAGCTGCGCTATCTTCTCAACGGGATATTTGTTCTCGACGGGCATGTTCTTCTTACGAAGCTCAGGCTGAGTATCGTTAAGGGACAGTGCCAGGTTGTATACCCGTTTTTCATCGATAAAACGCTCAATACCGTCCAGAATACCGCAGGTGGATATGGTTATCTTCCTGGCGGATATGTGGAAGCCGAAGGTATAGTTCATGATATCCGCGGCTTTCATCACATTGTTGTAATTTTGGAAGGGTTCTCCCATGCCCATGAAAACGACATTGTTGTTCTTGAGCCCTGAAACTCTTCTGACCTGGCATATCTGGTCAAGGATTTCTGCAGTCTCCAAATTCCGGATAAACCCGATTTTTGAGGTCTGGCAAAAACGGCAGCCCATGGCACAGCCCACCTGGCTCGAAATGCAGATCGTCAGCCGCCCCTCATCGGTTCCGTCGTTTTTAATCAGCACCGATTCTATATAATTGTCATCATGGGTTTTAAAGAGGTATTTCTCCGTTCCGTCTTCCCCTGAAATTAGCCGGTCCTCAAGACTTAACGCGTTTATACTGTACTGTTCCGCAAGGGTATTCCTTAATAGCTTGGAAAAGTTGGTCATATCAGTGAAGGAATCGACGTTTTTCTCGTAGAGCCAGTTAAAGAGCTGTTTGGCCCGGTATCCCTTTTCGTTCAGGGAGAGAAATACCGTCTCCGTCTCCTCAAGCGTAAGGTTTTGAATAAAGTTCGGTTTATTGGGAGAAACGCCTGTCATTTTTTCAGTTTTCGGCAAGTTTATGTTGACCTGCCAGGTTACCCATCAGAGGCACGCTGGCCCTGTTATTTACACATACAGGTCGGTATTAACCGGAAGGTTATGGTTGATAGTTCCTCATAAGTCTGTAAAATAATTCATCATGAAATCATCCAGGGAGGTTTTCCAATCCCGAACGGGTTGAGAAACAGTCTCCCTGTATCTACTGCAATCCAAAACGTTAAAGGTGCAGAGATCCACCACAGAAAGGAAATCATCATGGTCCATTTCCTGTATGTCACAATCCAGCTGCTTCCCGCTGTGTTTTCTGAACAGATCCACGGAGGTTCGAATGAATTCCTTCATACGGCAGGACCCCTCATTTGCAAAATGGAAGATGCCCCTTGCGCCCCTGTCCAAGAGGGCCCTCAGAGATCGGAAGAGCACACGTCTGAACTCCAGTCACGAGTGGATATCT